>CAMOAP010000022.1 GCA_946577115.1 uncultured Acholeplasmataceae bacterium
CAAAATATAAAAAACAAAATATAAAAAACAAAATATAAAAAATAATGAGATCAAAGGGGTAAAAACCCCTTAGTTTTATTATTAGGAGAAGTTATCTACAATGATAAAAAAAGATTATTATCATATTTTGGGTCTAGATAAAGACGCAAGTCCTGAGGACATCAAAAAAGCTTATCGTAGTCTTGCTAAAAAATATCATCCTGATATTTCTAAAGAAGCTAATGCTGAGAGCAAATTTAAAGAAATTCAAGAAGCTTATAGTGTTTTAGGAGATGCTTCTAAAAAAAGTGATTATGATCGTTTTGGTGATACTTCAGATAACGGTTTTTCTGGATTTGGTGGTGGTGGTTTTGATGGATTTGATTCTTTTGGAGATTCTTTTTTCAGTTCTTTTGGAGATATTTTTGGTAATCAACAAACTAAAAATCCTTCTTATGATAAAAAAGTAGAGATGACTATTGGTTTTATGGATGCTGTTTTAGGGTCTAACAAAACTATTGAAATTACTGTAGAAGCTGATTGTAGAGTGTGTCATGGTAAAGGAGCAGTTTCTCATCAAGATGTTATGACTTGTAGACGTTGTGGTGGCACTGGACAAATTATTACTGAACAAAGAACTTTTTTAGGTAATGTGCGTTCTCGTCAAGTTTGTCCTAATTGTAGTGGTAAAGGACAAGAAATTAAAAAGAAATGTTATGCTTGTTACGGGAAAAAACGTCAAAAAGTTAAACAATCAGCTACCTTTAATATTCCTGCAGGGATTCAAGAAGGAATGTCTTTGCAAGTTCCTGGGAAAGGAAATTTTGTTCCTTTAAGTAATAATCAAAAAGCAGGAGATCTATATATTACTTTTAAAGTGCGTCCTCATGAATCTTTTGTGAGACGTGAATATGATATTATTTTAGAAATCTTTATTACTTTGCCAGAAGCTGTTTTAGGAACTAATATTTTGATTCCTACTATTTATGGTGAAGTAGCTTTAAAAATTCCTGCAGGGATTCAATCAGGTAATAAATTAAGAATGAAAAATAAAGGAGTTGCACATCTTAATTCTTCTTATCGTAAAGGTGATCAGTATGTTGTTGTTCATCTCAAAACTCCTAACCCATTAAGTTTAGAAGAAAAAAGATTATATCAAAAATTATTAGATTTGCAACATAGTAGTTAATACAAGTAATGATATAAATAATAATTATGATTAAATAAATTAATGTTTTTTTAATATAAATGTTTAGTGGAAATATAGTTTTTATTTTATATTATAATCAATAATAGATAGATAGTTTTTTGATTTGCTATTTTATTAATATTTACCATATTAAATTAACTAATAATTAAATATTTTAGTTATAATAAATGCATAAAGTCTTTTATTATATTTAAGTTAGAGATTTTAAAACCTTAACAAATCTAAATTTGATAATGCAATTTAATAAAGAGGCGAAATAATATGTTTTTAATAGATAATCTTAAAGAAAAAATTAAAGATAATAAAAAATTAAGTTTTGTTGTGGTTTATCACATAACAACCCATAAAATAGTTATTCAAAAAACTTTATTATGGGTTACTTTAATGCTTTTATTTTTATTATTTTTTTATGCAGTTGTATGGTATGAATTAGGTTTTTGCTAAAATATTATTTCTTTTGTATTTGTTTTTTTTCTTCTATTATAGCACAACTAACAACTCCTGTTGGTAATTCTTACTTGGGGGCATTTTTAGGAATGCTTATGGGTTATTGAGATTTTCGTTTGAAATATATCACATACATCCGATTTGAATGTTAAATTACTAATATATAAATATTTATGCCTAATTATTTTGCTTTCGTTTATTTTTATTTCGATGATTAATTTTGCCATTAAGTCAATTGTAATCCTTATTTTATGTTAGGGCTCCCATTTATAAACTTATTGATTTTTATATGGGGGTCTATTTTATATTGCAGGAGTTTTAGTTATTTTTTTGGCCTCTTATTAAATTTTTTTTGGAACTTTTATCAAAAGGATTAATCAAATTAATATTATTTATAAATTTGAAGCAGAAATTAATTTTTAATTTCTGTTTTTTTTGGAACATTTATTAATTATAATATTATAATTAGTCAATTTTGAGATTTGAAATAAAGTTCGCTAATTGGGGTTATAATAAAATTCTTTTTATTGTTTGCTTTTATTTTTTAATTTCTTCTTAAATATTTTACGATAACAAAAAACCAAAACCTTAAAAAAACTCAATTAAAAAGCAAGTATTTTAGTTATAATAATGGGGTATAAGTTTTTTATTTTGATATCTTAATTACTTTCAAAAAGGAGATTTTATAAATGTTTAAATGGTGGAAAAGTAAATTTTTTAAAAGTAAAAATAATGATAAATATCAACTAGGTCTTAAAAAAACCAAAGCTAGTTTTCTAGATTTTCAAACTCTTTTGAAACAATCTAACCATATTGAACAATCCCTATTACAAGCATTAGAAAGTTTGTTAATCCAAGCTGATTTTGGTACTAAAACTATTCTTTTTTTGATGCAAGCTATCAAAGATGAAATTAATAAATTTCAAATTAAAAATACCCAAAAGCTTCCTGCCATTGTTGTTTCTAAAATGTTTGATTTGTATCAAAATATGACAAATATGAAAGACACATTAGAAAATTCACAAGAACAAGCAAAACAAAATCAAGGTCCCAACCCAACAAATCCAAAAGACACTTTTACATCTCAAAATAACTTTCCTAAAATGTATTTGTTTACGGGGGTTAACGGAGTAGGGAAAACCACCACTATTGGGAAAATGGCTGAATTATTGAAAAAAGAAGGTAACAAAGTATTGTTAATTGCTGCTGATACTTTTCGTGCAGGTGCAGTAGCACAACTCCAAATTTGGGCCAAAAGAATAGGGGTTGAAGTTTTTTGCAAGCCCTTACCAGCTCATCCTGCAAGTGTTATTTTTGAAGGCATCAAACTTGCTAAAAGTCAAAATTATGATATTATTTTGTGTGATACTGCTGGAAGATTACAAAACAAAACTAATTTAATGCAAGAATTAGCTAAAATCAAGCGTGTCATTTGCAAACATTTGCCCGACTCCAATTTACAAACTTTTTTAGTTTTGGATGCTAATACAGGACAAAATGCTCTTAATCAAGTTGATTTGTTCAATCAAGCAACCCCACTTTCAGGAGCCATTTTAACCAAACTTGATGGCACTTCTAAAGGGGGGATTATTTTTGCAATTAAGTATTTATATAATTTGCCCACTAAATATATTGGTGTAGGCGAAAAATCACAAGATTTAATTAATTTTGATGTTAAAAATTATCTTTTTAATTTATTTGAAGGTTTTTTTACTTCTGAAGATATTTTATAATTTTCAATTATAAATAAAAAATAACAAAAAAAAAGATAAAACATAAAAAATTTTATTATATCAAAAAACAAGAATTCAAAAAGCATTTCTGCTATTAAAAACATTAAGCCCCACAAAAACCAATTTCACAACATCAAAAAGGAGATAAAAATATGAGTATATTGGGTGAAGGCTTACAAAAAGTTATTAATAAAATTAGAGGAAAAAAAATCCTAAAACAAGAAGACATTCAAAATATTATGCAAGATATTAAAGTTGCTTTAATGGAAGCTGATGTTAATTTACAAGTTATCGATAAGTTTAATGAAATTATTGAAAAAAAGACTTTGAAACAAGAAGTTTTAAAAGGTCTAAATCCTAAAGAACATATTATTAAAATTGTAAATGAAACGTTAATTCAAATTTTGGGTTCCACTCGTTCATTTCTTACTTTCAAGCCTAATTGCAATTTGGATACTTTAATGTTAATTGGGTTGCAAGGAAGTGGGAAAACGACTACTGCAGGAAAATTAGCTCTTTGGTTGCGTAAAAAAAATAGTAAAAAAGTTTTGCTTTTAGCTTGTGATATTTATCGTCCAGGAGCGGTAGAACAATTAAAAGTTATTGGTAAACAAATTAATATTGATGTTTTTTCTAAATCCAATACTTCTGTTTTAAATATTGTAGATGCAGGATTAAAACATGCTTTGCAAGAAGGATATGATTCAGTAATTATTGATACTGCGGGGCGCCTTGATATTGATGATAAAATGATGCAAGAATTGAAACAAATTAAAGCCAAAGCTTACCCTTCAGAAATTTTGTTAGTTGTTGATTGTCTTTCGGGACAACAATCTGCTAATACTGCTCAGTCTTTTCATAATCAAGTGGGAGCAACTGGAGTTATTTTGACCAAAATGGATGCAGATACTAAAGGAGGAGCTGCTTTATCTGTAAGAGCAATAACAGATCTACCTTTAAAATTTGTTTCTTCTTCAGAGACAATTGATAGTTTAGAACCCTTTAATCCTGATAGAATGGCATCTCGTCTTTTAGGAATGGGAGATATTTTAACTTTAATTGAAACTATTACTGATAAAATTGATCCTCATCAAAGTAAACAAATGATGGAAAAATTATTTGATGACAGTTATAATTATTATGATTTTCAAAATCAATTAAAAACATTAAAAAAAATGGGTTCTTTCAGTAAATTGTTAAATTTTATTCCTGGATTAGGCGGCAAGATGAAACAACTTTATGCTAGTTTAGGTGATGATGGATTTAATAAATTTGAAGTTTTAATTCAAAGTATGACTAAACAAGAAAAGAAAAATCCTCAATTAATTGCTTTGAGTAGTAGACGTAGACAAAGAATTGCCAAAGGTTCTGGTAATCAATTAAGTGATGTCAATAAGCTAATTACCCTTTTAGAACAACAAAAAAAAATAGCTAAGCAAATTCAACATTTTGATCATCAAAATGTTGATAAATTACAAAATGATCTGATGGCTTTTTTCCGCGATAGGAATAATAATCAATAATTAAAATTATAAAATCTTTTTATTAATTATTTTTGTATTTTTTAATATTTTTATAAAATCC
>CAMOAP010000023.1 GCA_946577115.1 uncultured Acholeplasmataceae bacterium
TATGATGATGGAAAAACAATTAGACAAATTGATGAATATAATGGTTTTAATTTAATTAAAGAAACTTTTTATAACCCAGATGGAACCATTAAAGAAACAAAAAATTATTAATTATGCATAAGAAAAGAAAAATTATATTAAAGATTTGGATTATCTTTATTGCAATTATTATTTTAATACTATTATTCTTTTTAGGTTTGAGATTGCCTAAATTACCTAAATCAAAACAACAATATAAAAATACAGTTGAAACCCAATCTCAATATCAAATTCAATATATTCATGATACAAATAAAATTCAAAATATAATAAAGTCATTAATTAAGTTAAAACAGTTAAAAGAATCAAAACAAACAAAAGAACAAACCCAAGAGCAAGAACAAGAACAAAAGCAAGAACATTTTCAATTTGAGCCAAAATTAGATACAACACTGTTAAATAATTATAATATTAATGAAAAAAATGCTAATAGAATATTGGCCTTAGGTCTGATAGGGTTAGCTTTACCACCTTTAGGTGTTGTTGCTACTGCTACGTCTGTAATAGCTTTTTTACCTTTGTTAGTTTAATATAAAAACAATAAGCCCCTAATTTAATAGGGGCTTTAGATAGAAAGTAGTATATCAATGAAAAAAAATAAATTTAGATTAGATGCAAAAGATATATTTTTAACTTATTCAAAATGTCCTTTAGGTAAAGATAAAATCCATCATTATATTAAACAATTAATGATATCTAAGAAAAAAGAAATATCTTATATCATCTCAAATACTGAAAACCATCAAGATCATAAAGAAATCCACACTCATGTTTTATTTCAATTAACTAAACGTCTTAATATTAAAACCGAAAGATTCTTTGATATCGAAGGTTTTCATCCTAAAATCGAAACTGCCCGTGATATCGAAAAATCAATTGACTATATAAAAAAAGATGGCGACTTCATTGAAGAAGGCACCCCAAGACATAAAAAATATGTTCGTCAAAATCAAAAAGAAGAACGTAAACAATTAATCTATGATGAAATATTTAGATTAAAAGATGAATATTATCACGATAATAATCTAACTTTAAGTCAAGTTAAAAAATCTCTTGATGAATTTATCATTAATCTAGACCGTGACTTTTATTTAGAACAAATAGACTTAATTGAAAAAATCTTAAATAAAAGATTTACTAAAAAAAAAGAAGAGTTAGAAGATGAAGAAGAATTTTTCAAACCAGATTATTCTTTCGATTCATTCAAAACTAACTCTAAAACTAATGAGATAATTGCTGCTATCCAAACACAATTATCAGTGCAATCATTAGGTAAACGACCTAAATCCATTGTGATTGAAGGACCTAGTAGACTCGGTAAAACCGAGTTTATATTAAGTTATCTAACTCACATAAACCTTCACTATAATTATACCAGAGGTGAATTTGATTTTAGTAAACAAAACCATAAAAACGCTTATAAAATTAACATCTTTGATGACATAAGTCTTACTAAAATTAGAAAAGAAGGTTTGTTAAAAGATATTATTGGTGGTCAAAAAGGTTTTAGTTATAACGTTAAATATGCTCCCAAAAGAACAATAGCTGGAAAGAAGTTAAATATTTTTTTAGTTAATCCTGATATCTCATTTGAAAATTATTGTGAATGGTCTCGTGATAAAGGTCATAAATATCATGAATATATAGAAGATAATTGTATCTTCATATATGTTCCTGATAAATTATATTAAAAATTCTCTCCCGCGAGAAGTTAATTTTAATCAATTCATTAAATTTAAAATACCCATTAAACGCATTATTTTATACCTACATTAAGTTCTAAATTATATTTAAATATAAAAAATATTAGATGTTTAAAAACTAGGTGATATAATTATGCGAAGCTCAAGGCGTCCAGCCGTTATAACGTTAGAATATCTATTACAACCCCTCTTATAAAGTCCCCTTTGGGGATTTAGGGGCTTTTTTTATATCAAAAATTCGCTAGTGTTTTCCTCAATGTATCCGTCAAACTCTATACTAAAAGGTAAATGTTCGTCCCTTTTTTAATTTTATTAGGTATTTACTTACTTTTACGCGCAGGGGGGATAACATTGCCCCCTGCGCTTTCTAGTGTTTTCCTATGTTTTTTTTGGGACAAAGATTTGGCGCACATTGCAATGTTCGTCCCTTTTTTATCGATGTTCGTCCCTTTTTTAATTTTCCCCTCGCGCCTTACCTGTGAACTATCAGGTAAGGAGTAGCGAGAACGAACCAACCGCCTTTGCGTGACTACGTAAAGGAGTAGGTTGGAGAGTCCATAATGAAAATATCTTTTCAACTTATTATTTTCTGTTATAATATAAGTGTATTGACAGCGAAATCAAAAATAAGAATTAATTTTTAATACAAATAAATGTTAAAATAATTAATGACCTTATATATACGTTCTTCGCTGTCCGTATATGTAGGGTCATTTTTGTTATATAAAACTCACATTAAAAAAATATAAAAAAAATAGTTATATAAATCCCACTTCACCAAAAGCAAAAGATTTATATAACTACCATGAAAGGATGCATTATTCATGCAAACATTTATTCAAAACATAGAACTATTTATTTCAAAAATAAATGACTATGTTATTTATATTATAACATTTTTAAAAACTGTTTTTTACAACATTATCGCTATCAGAAATGTGGATTTTACTTTTGGCAACATTTTAAATAGTTCAGGTATAATAATTCAATTTATTTTATCTATTTTTTACATTTTAATCTTTATCACATTTTTAGTTTTTATAGGTTCTATCTTTAACATTTTCAAAACAATAATAAAATGGATTTTATCCCCATTTAAA
>CAMOAP010000024.1 GCA_946577115.1 uncultured Acholeplasmataceae bacterium
AATAATATCCTCTTTTATTAATTTGAATTTGATTATTTGTTGTTAAACAATTATCTAATAATTGTTATTGATTGGTTTTATTTATTTTTTTGGGTTTTTCTTTTTTGAGGTTTTTAAAAAGGACCATATCTTTTATATTTACAAAAAGTCAGTTTCTTTTTTTATATAAATGAGTTTTTTTAGAATATCAACCTAAAGGACAAATATCTTTTTATAACAACAAAAACTTTTGAATATCTTCATAAAAATCGATAACCATAATATTGTTATCATCAATAATATCTTTTGGATTGAAATAAAGAATATTTTTTTTATTACCTTTAGATGTTTTATTATTGGTTATAATAATGGACATAACGTTTTTATGCCAATTTTGTTCTTTAATTTTTTTTCTTCCGTTTTGGATTGTTTTAATGAAAAATTTTATGATTTTGCTGCTTGGCCATTATTTTCATTTTGAAAAGTTGCAAATTTTTCTTTAGTAAAATAATGTGAGTATTGAGGAGTTATCAAAAAAAACTTAACCTTCTGTATCCAAACCAGAATATGGATTGTTATAATTACTTTTTTAAGATCTTTATAAAACATACCAATTACTAGAATCTTTAAAATAATTTGATATATTGCCTCATCAAAGATTCTGCATATAACCATTAATATTTATAAATAATAAAATACCATTACTTGTTTTCTTTCCCAATTTAATAAACTTGCACAAGTTTTAGAAACAGGATCTTTAATAATGTCCTCTTTTTTATCATATTTAAGTTTTTAATATAATCTTTTAACAGGTCATTTTGGCAACACTTCTAATAGATTCATAGCGAAATATTCTTTATATTTAACTAAATAAGTAGCATAAGAAGAATAATGAAGTAACTTTGAGAATTTCATATAATTCACACCAATTCTTTTAATAATATAATTATCACAATCAGATATATTAATTATATTATTCCTATTTAAATCAATGATTTAGTCCTTTTGTTTTGAGTATTTATTTTCTTTTTATTTTATTAAAACTAAATTTTGATGAATTAGGTTATATTTTTTCCAAACAAAAATAAATTTTGGGTTATGTGGGGGTTTTATATTATTTTATTTTGCTTTTTATATTGTTTTTTATTGGTTTTGGCGAATAAAAAAAGATCTTAATATAAGTTCTTTCATTTGACTTATTTAGTTTTTGGGAAAAAAAGATTTATAATGGGTACATTATGAAATGTAAGAAAAATATTTTTCAATAATAAAGGGGGGTAATTTAGTATTTTTTTGGATCCAAAATATAATTTCTTTGTGTTATCATTACCAAATTATAAAAAATCAAACAAACGATCACAAATTTTAACTTGATCTCCTGGTTTGGCTCCTTGTTTTTGTAATTGTTCTTCCATCCCTATTTTTTTCAATATCCTATTAAATCTTTTTATAGCTTCTTTGTTGTTAAAATCGGTACGATGAAAAAAAGTTTCTACTTGTTTGCCAGAAACAACAAAAATAGAATCACTTTCTTTAATAACAGAAAAGGTGTTTAGATTATCAGGAAGGGTGTATAATTTAAAGTCATTGTTGTTATTTGGGTGAACTTCTAAGGGAGTTTTTTGCAAAAGGGAACTCATTTCATATTTTAAGATTTCTAAATTATCAAAAGAAACCAAAGAAAGAGGAATAATGGGTTGATCTTTGATTTGTTGTTTCAAAAGAGTAAATTTTGGCAAAGAATCAGGTAAATCCATTTTATTGGTAACAATAATTTGTTTTTTAAGTAATAATTGGGGATTGTATTGACTTAATTCTTGGTTTAAAGTTTGGAAATCTTGGTAAGGGTTGGAACTTTCCATACTTAAAATATGAACTAAAACACGACATCTTTCAATGTGTTTTAAAAATTGTATTCCCATACCACAACCTAAATGAGCATTAGCGATTATTCCTGGTAGATCAGCTACTACAAAACTAAAACCATCTACTTCAACAACTCCTAAATGAGGTTTAATTGTGGTAAAAGGATAGGAAGCAATTTTAGGCTGGGCTTTGGAAATAGCAGAAATAAGAGAAGATTTGCCAACACTTGGAAAACCTAATAAGCCGATATCAGCTAAAACTTTAAGTTCTGTTTTAATTTTAAAACTTTCACCTAAATCACCTTTTTCAGCATAATTTGGGGCTTGATTTTTAAAAGTAGCTAATGATTCATTACCTTTGCCACCTTTACCACCTTTAGCAATCACTAAGGTTTGTTGGTCGTATAAAATCTCTCCTAAAAACATGTTATCATCAGTATAAAAAACTGTCCCCAAAGGAACTTTAACATAAAGATGAGGAGCATTAGCTCCATTTTGACTTTTATTTTTACCATTTATTCCATGCGGCGCTTTAAGATGTTTTTTATATTTTAATTTTAATAAGGTAGTCTCGCCTTTGTCTCCTACAAAAATAACAGACCCACCGTTTCCACCATTGCCACCAGCCGGTCCTCCAAAAGCTACATATTTTTCTCTTCTAAAAGCCACGATGCCATGACCACCATTACCAGCAAACACTTCATTAAAGGCTTCGTCAACAAAATGCAAACTAAATACCTGCTTTCATTAAATTCATAAAAAAAATTATTTCAGATAAACAGAAACTTTTTTACGACCATGCTTTTTTTCAAATTTAATGATGCCACTTATTTTAGCAAATAAAGTGTCATCCCCTCCTCTACCAACATTAAAACCAGGTTGAATTTTGGTTCCTCTTTGGCGATAAATAATAGCTCCTGCTTTGGCAAATTGGCCGTCGGAAAGTTTAGCGCCTAATCTTTTGGAATGAGAATCTCTACCATTTCGAGTAGAACCTGCTCCTTTTTTAGAAGCAAATAACTGAATTTGTAATTGCAATAACATATTATAACCTCTTTCTTGTTTGAATTTGAGATATTTTTTTAAAATGATTGGGATATTGTTTGGCTAAATTGCAGATAGTGTATTCTAAATTATCTAGCAAAGTAAAAAGGGTGGAATTTTGGATGGTTTTGACTTTTAATTCAAACAAATTATCTTGTAGAATGTAAGTAATATCTGTTTGGAATTGAAACTTTTTTAAAGCATTCAAAGTCACAATAATGGCAGTAGAAACTGAAGCACACACAATATCAAAACCTTTAGGAGCGTATAAAGCGTGCCCCCAAACTTTAATACTAGTAATTTTTTTGTGTGCTTTGCAAAAAAAATAGCGAATCATAATTTTTAAACAGTGATTTTAGTAATCAAAAGTTTAGTATAGGATTGTCTGTGTCCTTGTTTGCAACGATATTTTTTGCGTTTTTTATACTTAAACACAATAATTTTTTTAGCGCGATTGTGCTTAATTACTTGAGCTGTTACTTTAGCATCCTTCACAAAAGGAGTACCTAAAACAGGATTGGAGCCACCAACAGCTAAAACTTCTTGAAAGTGATAAGTTGTTTCTGGCTCAACATTTAGTTTTTCCACATAAATTTCTTGTCCTTCAGAAACACGTAATTGTTTTCCTCCGGTTTTGATGATTGCAAACATTTTCTTTCCTCCTTGCCAAAATTGCAAATTATCTTTGATAATTTATTAGATCTGATAATAATTAATTGTTTAAAAAATGGTTTTTATATTTTTTTAATTAGGTATGCAAACCAAACCAAAAAAATAAAATAATCATATATTATTATAACATATCTTATTAAAATATGGGTGTTTTTTGTTATGAGGTTTAATTATTATGTTTTTTGAGATATCTATTTTGCGGATGGGCGCTACATTTATCACTACAAGCCCCTAAATATTTGCGTTCATTGTGTTCATGGCACAAAATTTGTTTGTTGCATTGAGGATTAGAGCAATTAATATAGTGTTCACAAGGAGTGCCATCAAAATAGTCTTTGCCAACAATAACATGTTCTTTTTGATTAACAGGAACTGCTATTCTTTGATCAAAGACATACATTTGACCATCCCATAAAGCACCTTGAGTTTCTGGGTGTTTTCCATAAGAAATGATGCCTCCCTCTAGTTGATAGACATCTTCGCAACCTTCTTTTTTTAAGCAAGTGCTAAATTTTTCACAACGCACACCGCCAGTGCAATAAATTACGATTTTTTTATCTTTTAATAAATGATTGTTTTGTTGAACCCAATTTGGTAAATCACGAAAATGTCTAATGTTAGGATTAACTGCATTTCTGAAATGTCCTAAATCATATTCATAGTCATTACGAGCATCAAGAATTAAAGTATCTTTTTCTTGCAATGCTTGAAAAAATTCTTGAGGAGATAAATAAGCGCCTTTGTTTTTGGTAAGATCAAAGTTTTCTTCCAGACTCAAATTAACCAATTCGGGCTTGACTTTAATAGAAAGACGCGGGAAAACGTGTGCCTCCACAGTTTCAATTTTAAAAACAATATTATAAAAACGCGGATCTTTTTTGAGCTGATCCATGTATTTATGTATTTTTTCTTTTGGGCCTGACAAAGTGCCGTTAATACCTTCTTGGGCAATAATAATACGCCCTAAAAGTCCTAGAGATTCGCAATATTTAAAATGTTGGTCTCTAAAAGTTTGAGGGTCTTTTATTGGTTCATATTGATAATATAAAATAACTAAATATGGGGAGTGAGAAGTTTGTGTCATAAAATAATTATGCCTCTTTTCAATTGAGATTACATGAAAAATCTGATTAATTTAGACTTTATTTTAATGATAAAATAAATTGTTAGGAATTAGAAATAATGAATGATTGATGCTTTTACTTCATTTATAATTTTTTATTTACGATTTTTTTAGATAAATATTGGTTTTAATATATGTTTTTATTTGTTGAGGAAAAGTTTGATAATTGTGTCGGTGTAAATAAATATTTTTAATTTGCATATTGATATTACATCATAATTATTTTAGTAAATGGGAATAATGAATTTTTGGGGTTACGTTTGAAATAGTTATAAAATTATTAAAGGTTGTATTAGTCTCTTTTGTTTTGCTAATAAAAAATGCCGAATCACTTTATTTTTCATAAAAGATTCGACTCTATATTATAAATTATTTTTGTTAAAAAACATTAAAATTACTTAATAATATCCGTTCCTAAATAAGGCTGCAAAACTTCAGGAATTGTAATAGTACCATCTTTGTTTTGATAATTTTCGAAAATAGCAATGACAGTTCTTCCAACAGCCAAACCTGAACCGTTTAAAATATGAACGTATTCATTTTTATTGTTTTTAGGATTTTTCATTTTAATATTGGCACGTCTTGATTGGAAATCGCAAGAATTACTGATAGAACCAATTTCACGATAACGATTATAGCTGGGTAAAAAAACTTCTAAATCATAAGTTTTTGCCATACTAAAACCCAAATCCCCAGTAGAAAGCAAAACAACACGATAAGGAAGTTTGAGCAGTTTTAGTACTTCTTCGGAATCTTTTAACATTTGTTCTAGACATTTATAAGAATTTTGGGGATGGCAAAACTGGATTAATTCTACTTTATTAAATTGATGTTGTCTAAAAATACCTCGAGTATCTTTACCAGCTGAGCCTGCTTCTTGGCGAAAAGCAGTAGTGTAGGCGACATATTTAATAGGAAGTGCGTTTGGGTTAAAAATTTCTTCACGATGCAAATTAATGGTAGGAACTTCTGCTGTAGGATTTAAATACCAATTGTTTTTGGAATTGTAAAGCTTGTAGACTTCATCTGCAAATTTGGGTAATTGTCCTGTTGCAAACATGGATTTTTCATTGATAATATAAGGAGGGATAATTTCTTGATAACCTTTTTTACTATGAAGATCCATCATAAATTGAATTAAGGCTCTTTCGAGTCGTGCTCCTAGTCCTTTGCAAACGACAAATCCACTACCAGAAACTTTGGAAGCCCTTTTAAAGTCAAGAATATCTAGTTTTTCTGCTAAATAAACATGGTCTTTGGGCATGAATGTAAAAGTTCTTATTTGACCTTCGGAATATAATTCCTTATTGTCTTTATCATCTGAGCCAATTGGCACAGAATCATGTGGGAGATTGGGGGTAATGCTTAAAATATCAAAAATTTCTTGTTCTTTGAGTTTTAACTTTTTTTCTAGTTTTTGTAAATTATTACGCAAAAAATTAGTTTCTTGCAAAACAAAAGTAATATCTTCTTTGGCATTAGCTTTTTGGGCAACTTTTTTAGCTGATTGATTTTTTTGACTTCTTAAATCTTGTATTTGCAAAAGTAAAGATTTTCTTTTTTGTGATAAAAGAGGCAATTTATTTAAATAAGCAAAGTTTTGTTGTCTTTTTTCTAATTTTGCAATAACATATGGAAGATTTTGGACTACAAAATTAAGATCTAACATAAAAAATACCTCTTTACTTTGGAAAAAATTAATTTAATTAAGTAGCAAAAATAATAAAATAAATCAAAAGGGTAGAATAAATCTTTTAATTGAATGTTTTTTACAATATTTTTATTAATGTTTTTGTTTGTTTGTTAATAAAATCAAACCATAAATGCATCAAATTATCAAATAAAGAAGGTGTAATTAATAAATCTTTGCAAATAACTTTATGCAAAATATTATTAATTATAGTGCTAAAACTTTTTTTATATATATTTAAGTTCATTTAATAACGATATAAAATACAAACTTATCCCCAAAACTGATCCCTAACAATAAAT
>CAMOAP010000025.1 GCA_946577115.1 uncultured Acholeplasmataceae bacterium
AAACAATCAAAACTAACTATTTACTAATTTAGATTAAAAATAACTCAAAATAATTAATATTTCCTAAGTGAAAGGCATAAAGTCATGACAACATCCTTAACTAATATGAATATTACAAATAAAAAAGTTTTATTGCGAGCAGACTTAAATGTTCCTTTAAAAAACGGCGTTATCACAAATGATAACAGAATTAAGGCTATTTTACCTACTTTACAATATTTAGTTAAGCAAAAAGCCAAAGTTATTATTTTTTCTCATTTGGGACGAGTTAAAACTGAAGCTGATAAGGCCCATTTTAGCTTGCAAGTGGTAGCTGAAAAAATTGCTTTTTATTTGCAACAAAAAGTAAAGTTTTTTCCAGAAACCCAAGGCAAAATTTTAAACCAAGCTGTTTGCAAGCTGCTTCCAGGGGATGTGTTAGTAGTTGAAAATACTCGTTTTGAAGATGTTCCTTTTCAAAAAGAAAGTAAAAACGATCCCGAATTAGGCAAATATTGGGCATCTTTAGGTGATATTTTTGTCAATGATGCTTTTGGAACATGCCACCGCACCCATGCTTCGAATGTAGGAATTGCAACATATATCAAAGAAAAATGTTTTGGTTTTTTGGTCGAAAAAGAAATATCTTTTTTAAAGAAAATTGTAAAAACTCCTCAAAGACCTTTGATTGCTGTTTTAGGTGGCTCCAAAGTATCTGACAAAATTGGAGTTATTCGCAGTCTTTTGCAACAAGTTGATGTTCTTTTGATAGGTGGAGGAATGAGCTATATTTTTATTAAAGCCAAAGGTTTTAACATAGGCACCAGTTTGCTAGAAGCAGACAAAATTCCTTTAGTAAAAGAATTATTAGCTTCTCCAGAAGGCAAAAAAATCGTTTTACCTCAAGATTTTGTTTGTGGTAAAGAATTTTCGCCAACAACACAAGCAGCTATTTATAGTTATGATAATATTCCTGATGATGTAATGGGACTTGATATTGGACCTCAAACAATTGAACTTTTCATAACTTATTTACAAACAGCTCAAACAGTTGTTTGGAACGGTCCTTTAGGGGTGTTTGAATTTGAACAATTTTCTATAGGAACCAAAGCTTTAGCCCAAACAATAAGTAATCTTTCTCCCAATACAACTACCATTATTGGTGGTGGCGATAGCGCTGCTGCAGTATTTAAATTCGGTCTAGATCAAAATTTCAACCATATTTCTACGGGTGGAGGTGCTTTTTTAGAATTTTTAGAAGGCAAACCAATGCCGGGGCTTGCATGTATGGAAAATATGTAATCGCAACTCCCCTATTTTTATTTTATTTTTCAATCATTATTTTTAAAATTACCAAATATTACACAGAACAAAAAAATAAAACAATCCATTATTTATATTAAAAATAGTAAAAAAAGAAAAAGAGGTTTAATTAATTATGAAAGTTAAAGTAGCTATTAATGGTTTTGGTCGTATCGGTAAATTAGCCTTTCGTCTTGTTTTTGGAAATCCTAAATTTGAAGTAGTAGCTATTAATGATTTAGCAACTTTAGAAACTATTTCTTATTTATTAAAATATGACAGCATTCAAAAACCTTACAAATTAGACGCTATTAGTTTTGAAGACAACTATTTAGTAGTTGAAGGGCAAAAAATTCCTGTATTTCAAGAAAAAAAACCTCAAGATTTACCTTGGAAAAAACTAGGAGTAGATATTGTTTTAGAATGTACAGGTTTTTTTACTAGCAAAGAAAAAGCAGCTTTGCATTTAGAAGCTGGAGCTAAAAAAGTGTTAATTAGTGCTCCTTCTACTGGGGATGTAAAAACAGTTGTTTACAATGTTAACGATCAAATTCTAACCAAAGAAGATGCCATTGTAAGTGGAGCTTCATGTACTACTAACTGTTTGGCACCTGTTGTTAAAGTCTTAAATGATAATTTTGGCATCAACCAAGCTTTTATGACTACTGTTCACAGTTACACCAGCGACCAAAGTTTAATTGATCAAAACCACCCCAAAGGCATTTGGACACGTCGTGGTAGAGCTGCAGCCTTTAATATGGTACCAAGTTCTACTGGAGCTGCCAAAGCTATTAGTGTAGTTATTCCTGAATTAAAAGGAAAACTGGATGGTACAGCAATTAGAGTTCCTACAATTACAGGATCTTTAGTGGATCTTACTGCAGAACTGACCCAAGAAACTACTCCAGAAACCATCAATGAAGCTTTTAAAAAAGCTGCTAATGAAACTTTAGCCTACGTTACAGATCCTATTGTTTCCTCAGATGTTATTGGAACAAGTTATGGTTCTTTATATGATTCTCACACTTTGCAAATACTCAAAGAAAAACCTAAATTTATTAAATTAATGTCTTGGTATGACAATGAAATGAGTTATGTTAGTCAATTAGTAAGATTGCTTCATAAAGTAGCAACTTTAGTTTAATCATTTTTTAATCTATCTTTTTTAGAAATAAAACTCCTTAGACCATTTTTTTGAAAGTGGTCTACTTTCTTTATTATCTCTTTGGTAACCTTTAAAAAATATTGTTATCATTCTATTATTAATTAAATTTATCATCAATATCTTTTATTAATGATTTTATATTAGCGATTATCATGATTATTTTTTTTCTCCGCTTTTTTTGCCCTTAGTTTATATTTTTATTTGCAATATTATAAAAACTAATCATTATTCCCTTACTAAAAATATCTCCCCTCTTTTTAATTTTATTTTATTTTTTTTACCTCCATTATTGCTTTGCCTAATGAAAAGTAATTTTGATATTTCTTTAGAAAGAAAATAATCTCCATATGCTAAAACACAACAACAAAGAAACAAAAGTTATATTCTCTCCTTTGCAAAAACACAGTATTGCTTCTACTTTG
>CAMOAP010000026.1 GCA_946577115.1 uncultured Acholeplasmataceae bacterium
AATAATATTTAAGATTTATTTTTTTGATTGATTAATAAATTATGAAGTCCAAATCCTAATGCTTTTTTTTGTTTAATGAAAAGTTCTTGTAAAGGTAATTCTGGGTGCATTTCAGGTTCGTAGTCCGAATATGGATAATATTTGACTTCTTTTAAATTTTTGTTTTGTTCCAAAGTATTGCGGTTTAATCCCATTTTATCCAAGGTACCTGCAAAAATTAAATTAGTTAATAAAGGTTCGGTTAGGAAAGGAAATAATTGTTGTTTAAAGGTTTTAAAAGAATAATAAAGCGGTGATTGAGAAGTTTTTGTTAATTTGTGGTGCTCTTTAATTAAATTTTTTTGTTTTTTCATTAATTCTTGGCAAAAAGTAACATTTATTCCTTTAATAATAGTTAGAGGCAAAAATAATTTATGGTCCTGGAAATAATATTTATCTTGGCTAATAAATATATGGGGTGGTTCTATAATGATGCCTTTTTGGATAACTTCTTTGAGCAAAATTTCTGTTTGGTTTGCATCCCCAATAGCATCATTTAATAAAGTAATTATAAAAACAATAAAATGATTGGCTTTCAAATAAGCCATACGATAACTAATTAAAGAATAAGAGACGCTGTGACTTTTGTTAAACCCGTAATTGGCAAATTTTAAAATATAATCATAAAGTTTATGGGCTATTGTAAGGTCGCGTCCTTGTTCTTTGCTTTGGGAAATAAAGTTGTTTTTTTCTTGCAATAATAAATTTTTTTCTTTTTTGCTAATAGCTCTCCTAAAAAGGTCTGCTTGGGCAAGACTGCATTTTGCAAAGACAGCTAAAATTTGCATAATTTGTTCTTGATAAAGAATAATGCCATAAGTGGGTTGGAGGATAAAATCAATCAAAGGACTAAAAAAACTGGTAGTTTTTTGATGGCGGTTTTTTAAAAACATATTAAAAGAATCGATGGGTCCTGGTCTGTTTAAGGCAAGCAATGCAATTAGGTCTTCGAAATTTTGGGGCATCATTTTTTGTAAAAAGATTTTGGCGTTGTAAGATTCTAATTGAAAAATACCTATTGTTTTTCCTTGTTGCAACAACTCGAAAGTTTTTTTGTCGTTTAAAGGGATTTCAAAAAGACTAAATGTGGGGTTATTTTTTTGAATGACTAAAACCATTTGATTCATCAAAGTAAGACTTCTTAATCCCAAAAAATCTATTTTGAGAAGTCCGATTGATTCAAGGTCAGAGGCTTCCCATTGGGTTTGTTGTAAGCCATTGTAAGTGCCTTTTTGTAAGGGAATAATTTGATAAAGGGGCATTTGGCTTAAAATAATTCCTGCTGGATGGGTTCCTGTAAATCGCGGTATTCCTTCGATATAAGATGCCATTGTAAGTAAGTTTTGCATTTGCAAATCCAAATTTTCTTTTGGATAAGTTCTTTTTTTATCCAAATATGCCAAAACGCGTTTGGTTTGGAATTCCTTTACTGTGGGTATAAATTTCACTAATTCATTAATGATGGCTTTTTGGCTTACAAATCTACCAAAAGTAATAATACTTGCTACGTGTTTGGCGCCGTATTTTTGACAAACATATTGAACAATTAAATCTCTTGTATTATCTGGAAAATCAATGTCAATATCTGGCATAGTTTTTCTTTGATGATTTAAAAAACGCTCAAAAATAAGGTCATATTGTAAAGGGTCAATTTCTGTAATTTGTAAACAAAAACACACCAAAGAACCCGCAGAGGAGCCTCTACCAGGACCTACTAAAATGCCTTGTTTTTTGGCGTATCTTACAATATCACCTACAATTAAAAAATAATTGTCATATTCCATATCAGCTATAATTTGTAATTCTTGATCTAGTCTTTGTTGGTATTTAGTATATTTAGGGCTTTTAAAATCGATGTATTGGTGTAAACCTTTATAAGATATTTTTTTTAAGTATTCTTTGGCAGTTATTTTTTGGGGTTGTAAAAAATCAACAAAGGAAGGCAACAACATTTTTTGTGGTAAATAATTTTGATATTTAATAGAAAAGATTAATTTTTTTAAATAAACAAACATTGTTTTGTGTTTTTGGGTGTTATATGTTCTATCAAAGTTATCTTTGGTTAAAAAAGATAAATCATTTTGGTTGTCGTTTTTTTTATTTTCCATTTGTGCAAGTATTTGATAGGTTGGTTGGGCTTGACAAGTATCATAGCAAGTTTTGTTAACTGGTACATAAGGAATTTGGAAGTAGTTTGCAAAATCAATGATGTTTTCAGAAAGTAATTCCAAAAAGGAATTTTGATAAGAAATACCTAATACAAGTTCGTCAAATATTTTTTGTAATTGAGTAGCTATTTGAAAAAATTTATCTTTTTGATCGCGAAAAAACATGTCATCAAAAAAAGGATTTTCTCCAGGAATCAAAGCAAACAAATCTTTTCCTAAATTAGCAATTTTATTTAATGTAATTTTCGGTGTTTCTTCATTTTTAATAATAGTTGAAATTTGGATTAAATTTTTGATTCCTTGGTCGTTTTTAGCATAAATTAAAAGTGTTGCTAGTTGATTGTAGTGCAAAAAATTTATTTTAAGTCCTAAAATAGGTTTGATTTTGTAGTTATGGCATAATTTTAAAAAAGTCGGCATGCCATATAAATTATCATCACTCAAAGCAACAAAATCATAACTATTTTCTTTGGCTTTTTGTACCAAGGTTTCTAAAGAATTAAGACTTTGTAATAAGCTATAAAAACTTTGCAAATAAAAAACGCCTCTCATAATTGCACTTCCTTGCTTGATGAAAAATAAAATTATTATTGTTTTGTTTGATTTATTTTAATTCCAATGAGAAATTAAAACATCAAAATAATGATGATTTTAATGGATATTTATTATATGCAAAACCAAATGAAAAAAAATATTATGAATGTTAAAAGATTTATTGGAAATAATTTTTTATCTTTTCTTTTGTTATTTATTTGTTTATTTTTTTTATAATGAATTTTTTATTTTATTTTTTGGTAATCAAAAAAAAATCATCAAATTAATTAATTTCTCCACTAGAAGGAAACACTAGCATCTAAAAAAACTCTTAAAGAAACTTTGCCACCACATCAAAGTTATCTTCAATTTTGATTAGATAATGGTTGTACTTGTAAGGATATAAAACCTGCTGGATTTATTGTAAAAGATTTAATAAATTGTCATTATCGTCCTAATAATCTTTATCTTTGTCGATTTAATGTTAAAGATTGTATTGATAATGGTTATATATTATATTAATTTATTTTTCTAAATTTTCCATTAAAATATTTTTTAGATGTTGGTTTTACCTAGGGACAATTAAAAAACATGTGTTTTATACAGTTCAACAGATAAAAGAACAAATGACTCATCAAAGATTCATTAATGCCGGTTTTACTCCAAAATATTTAAATAGACATTATCATTTTTTTATAAAGATGTAATTGCTTGTGGTTTTACAAATC
>CAMOAP010000027.1 GCA_946577115.1 uncultured Acholeplasmataceae bacterium
GTGTCACGTAAAGGTCATATTAAAAAAAGAGATGTGCAGCCAGATCCTGTTTATAATTCTAAATTAGTTACTAAAACCATTAATACAATTATGGAAGATGGCAAAAAAGGCAAAGCTCAAACTATTTCTTATCAAGCTTTAAAACAAGTCAAAACCATTACTAACCGCGATCCTATTGAAGTTTTTCATGAAGCCCTAAACAATATTATGCCTGTCCTAGAAGTTCGGGCGCGTCGTGTGGGTGGTCAAAATTACCAAGTTCCTTCCGAAGTTCGTCCTGAAAGACGTCAGTCTTTAGGATTAAGATGGCTTGTTAAATATACTAAAGAACGAAACGAAAAAACAATGGAAGAAAAACTTGCCAAAGAAATAGTAGACGCTTCTTTAGGTAACGGAGTATCAGTTAAAAAAAGAGAAGAAACGCATCGCATGGCAGAAGCTAATAAAGCCTTTGCTCATTATCGTTGGTGATTGTAATTTATAGGAGAATAAAAGATGGCACGTCAGTTTTCATTAGAAAAAACTCGTAATATTGGCATTATTGCTCATATTGATGCAGGTAAAACAACAACTACAGAAAGAATTTTATTCCACACCGGAAAAATTCATAAAATCGGAGAAACCCATGATGGCGCTTCTCAGATGGATTGGATGGAACAAGAACAAGAAAGGGGAATCACTATTACCTCCGCTGCTACTACTGCTTTTTGGAAAGGCCACCGTATCAATATTATTGACACTCCCGGACATGTTGATTTTACTGTGGAAGTTTCACGTTCTCTTAGAGTTTTGGATGGCGCAGTGACAGTTATTGATGCTCAAGCAGGAGTAGAACCACAAACTGAAACTGTTTGGCGTCAAGCTAGTGAATATAAAGTTCCAAGAATTATTTTTGTTAACAAAATGGATAAAGTAGGCGCTGATTTTGCTTATGCAATTGAAACCCTTAAACAACGCTTAGGAGTTCACGCAAGCGCTATTCAATGGCCAATTGGCTCAGAAAATGACTTTAATGGTATAATTGATCTAGTAGAAATGAATGCTTTTGAATATGATAACACTTCCCAAGAAACAGGAAAAGTTGTTTCTATTCCTAGCGATTTAGAATCAATTACCCAAACTAAAAGAAACGAATTAATAGAAACTTTATCTACCCTAGACGAAGAATTAATGATGTATTATTTAGAAGAAAAACCAATTTCCTCCGAAATGTTGAAAAATTCCATTAGAAAAGCAACCTTAAAAGCTTACTTTTTCCCAGTTCTTTGTGGTTCTTCTTTCAAAAATAAAGGTGTGGTTAAAATGTTAGACGCTGTTGTTAGCTACCTTCCTGCTCCTTGTGATGTTGCAGCTATTGTTGGTTTTGATTCTGACAATCAAGAAATTGTTCGATCCGGATTGGATGAAGAACCTTTTACAGCTCTAGCTTTTAAAGTAATGACGGATCCTTATGTGGGAAAATTAACCTTTTTCCGTATCTATTCAGGTTCAGTTAAAGCTGGCTCTTACATAACTAATACTACTAAAGGCACCAAAGAACGTTTTGGACGTTTATTACAAATGCATGCTAATTCTCGTGAAGAAGTAAAAGAAGCCTACACAGGTGATATTTTAGCAGTTGTAGGATTAAAAGCAACTACTACAGGAGACACTTTGGCATCAGAAGGACAAACCATCGTCTTAGAATCAATGAATTTCCCAGAACCAGTAATTGAAATTGCAGTAGAACCAAAAACTAAAGCTGACCAAGATAAAATGGGAATTGCCCTTGCAAAATTAGCTGAAGAAGACCCTACATTTAAGGTTTTTTCCAATCATGAAACCGGGCAAACTATTATTGCTGGAATGGGTGAACTTCATTTAGATATTATTATTGAACGTCTGAAAAGAGAATTCAAAGTACAAGCAAATGTTACAGAACCTCAAGTAGCATACCGAGAAACAATCACCCAAGAAACTGAGACAGAAGGAAAATTTATTCGTCAATCAGGTGGTCGTGGACAATATGGACACGTTTGGATTCGTTTTGAACCAAATCCCGGAAAAGGTTTTGAATTCGTTAATAAAATTGTAGGTGGTGTGGTTCCTCGCGAATACGTTCCTGCAGTTCAAAAAGGAATTCAAGAATCTCTTGCTGCTGGTATTTTAGCTGGATATCAAATTATCGATGTTAAAGCAACTTTATTTGATGGTTCTTACCATGATGTCGATTCTTCTGAAATGGCTTTTAAAATTGCCGCTTCCATGGCATTAAAAGAAACCAAAACTAAAGGTAACCCAGTTATTTTAGAACCTATTATGGATGTAGAAGTAGTTACTCCCAATGATTATGTAGGAAATGTTATTGGTGATCTAACTTCTAGAAGAGGTAGATTAGAAAACCAAGAATCACGCGCCAATGCTGTTGCTATTAGAGCGTTTGTGCCCCTTTCTGAAATGTTTGGATATGCTACTGTTTTGCGCTCTAATACCCAAGGAAGAGCTACTTTTATTATGCAATTTGCTAAATATGAAAAAGCTCCTAAAAGTATTACTGAAGAAATTATTAAAAAACGCACTTAGACAAACTTAAACAAAAAAACATTTTTATTCACAAAATAGTTGCGAAAAGCTAAAAAATAAGTTAAAATTTAAATGGTAAATATGATTTATTAAAATAAAACTTAAAACATAATAAAAGGAGGCCTTTGCAAAATGGCTAATGAAAAATTTATACGAAATAAACCGCATTTAAATGTAGGTACTATTGGACACGTAGACCACGGTAAAACTACTCTTACCGCAGCTATTACCCAAGTTTTATCTACTCGTGGTTTGGCTAAAAGTAGAGCTTATGATCAAATTGATAATGCTCCCGAAGAAAGAGAACGTGGCATTACTATTAAAACTTCACACGTAGAATATGAAACAGAAAAACGTCACTATGCTCACGTTGACTGTCCTGGACACGCCGATTATGTTAAAAACATGATTACTGGCGCTGCTCAAATGGACGCTGCTATTTTAGTTGTTTCTGGTGCAGATAGTGTTATGCCTCAAACTAGAGAACACATTTTATTAGCACGCCAAGTTGGTGTTCCAAAAATTGTTGTTTTCTTAAATAAATGTGATCTTTCCCCAGACGAACAAATTTTAGAATTAGTAGAAATGGAAGTTCGTGAATTATTATCTCAATACGATTTCCCAGGAGATGATATTCCTATTATTAGAGGATCTGCATTAAAAGCTTTAGAAGGTGACGCTCATTATGTGGCTAAAGTAAATGAATTAATTGAAACTTTAGATACCTATATTGAAGACCCAGTGCGTGAAGTTGATAAACCTTTCTTAATGCCTGTAGAAGATGTTTTCACTATTACTGGTAGAGGCACTGTTGTTACTGGTAGAGTAGAAAGAGGCCAAGTAAAAGCTGGTGATGAAGTAGAAATTGTTGGGCTTAAAGACACTAAAAAAACTATTGTAACTGCAGTAGAAATGTTTAAAAAAGATCTAGATTTTGCTCAAGCAGGTGACAACATTGGAGCTTTATTACGTGGCATTAACCGCGAAGACGTACAACGTGGACAAGTTTTAGCTAAACCAGGTTCTGTTAAACCTCATTCTAAATTTGTTGCTCAGGTTTATGTTTTAACTAAAGAAGAAGGTGGACGTCACACTGCCTTTTTCTCTCAATACCGTCCTCAATTCTATTTCCGTACTACAGATATTACAGGAGTAGTTGAATTACAAGGTGATGTAAAAATGGTAATGCCAGGTGACAATGCTGAATTATTAGTTACCCTAAATAACCCAATTGCCATCGAAGAAGGAACTAAATTTTCTATTCGTGAAGGTGGAAAAACAGTGGGTGCAGGATCGGTTTCCAAACTTCTGAACTAAAAATTCAATATA
Organism: uncultured Acholeplasmataceae bacterium; assembly: GCA_946577115.1. Taxonomy (GTDB): domain Bacteria; phylum Bacillota_I; class Bacilli_A; order Acholeplasmatales; family Acholeplasmataceae; genus Phytoplasma. The sequence goes on from CAMOAP010000027.1 coordinate 3,892, forward strand.
TTAAAACCTTATTAACAAATAAAAAACCCACATAATATGGGTTTTTATCTTTTTTTGGTACTTTATCAAATCAAGCCCCCTTTTTTTACTCTTGTGATTTTTTTTATCGTTTTTTAAAAATCCACAAATCTAACCCAAAACAACTAAAAGATGCAAATTTGGCAATAATGATATTTTAAACATTCATAAAAAAATTAGTTTTGCGCCCAAAAAACTCTATTTATTATTAAATTTCGCAATACCAACTAAAAAACCACTTTTTGCTACTTTTTACAATAAAAAAGTAAAATACCTTCCAATTAATTTTAAAAAAAGGTAAAATATATATGTACTTGTTTATTAAGCAAGTTAAAAAAGATATAAATATTTTTTTAAATAATAAGAATAATAAATAAAATTTAAAAAGGTGGTTTAAATGGAATCCAATAAAGTAAATAATTCGTTTACCCAAATT
>CAMOAP010000028.1 GCA_946577115.1 uncultured Acholeplasmataceae bacterium
TATTAAGATGTAGGTAAAGTATAAAAATAAATGTAGGATTAATATTTTGTTATCTGCTTTCTGCCTTTTTCCGCTATTTGCGCGTAAAAATCTTCTTATTATGTGGATAAATATTGATTTTATGAAATAATTATTAATAAAAAATATCTTTATCTACACTTACATTTTTTGTGTTTTTTTATTTTGCAAGCGCCTTTAACAAAATATACAAACAAAAAAGCAAAAATTACCAAAAAAAACAAAATAATAAAAAAGAGGTTTTAAAAATGATTGATTTTAAAAAAGAGGTTTTAAAAAGAAAAGACGCCTTAATTGAGGCTTTGCAAACATTATTAAAAATTAAAACCGAACTTACTATTTTTGACCCAAATAAAACAGGCGCCCCTTTTGGAAAAGGTAACCAACAAGCTCTTAATTTTATGCTTGATTTAGGTTACCAAAGTGGCTTTAAAACCCTTAATTTAGAAGGATACGCTGGTCATATTGAATACGGAGATCAAAAAGAATGGGTTGGTATGATTGGTCATTTGGATGTTGTTCCTGCAGGAACTGGTTGGGACTATCCACCTTATGATGCTTTAATTGTTGATGGCACACTTTATGGCAGAGGAACCCAAGACGATAAAGGTCCTACAATGGCAGCTTTCTGGGCTTTGAAAATATTGCACGAACTAAATTTGCCGCTTTCTAAAAGAATTAAATTAATTTTGGGTGTCGATGAAGAAACTGGATTTCGTTGTATGAAACATTATTTTAAACACATTCCTGAATTACCTGTATCTGGTTTTGTTCCGGACAGCCATTTTCCTGTTGTTTATTGCGAAAAAGGAATAGGGGATTTTACTTTTGAAGGTGAAGTTTTAGATGATAGAATTGTAAGTATTCACAGCGGACAAGCCTCTAATGTTGTTCCGGATTTGGCACAAGCAGTTCTAAAATTTGACCCTAACTACCTAGATTTATTGCATAATTTTGTTCAAGCCAGAAATATCAAAGCCACTTTAGAACCGCAAGGAGATTTTTTAAAACTTAAAGTTCATGGCATTTCTGCGCATGGTTCGACTCCTGAAATAGGAAAAAATGCCCTTTATGATTTGATGAAAGTGCTTGCAGCATTGGGAATTAAAAATACTTTGGTTGATTTTTTTGACCAATATTTGATAGATAGTTCGGATGGAAAAAAATTAGGTATTAATCATTTCGATGAAGAAACTTATAATTTAGTTTGTTTTTCTGGAGTTTTAAAATTAGAAAATAATCAAGCCTTTTTCACTCTTAATGTAAGATATCCTAAAGGAATTACATTTGAAAAAATCCTTTTTCAATTAGAAAAATCCGCCAAGAATCAATATTTTTGCCTCAAAACTACCCTTCATCACCCCATTATGTATGTTGATCCTAAAAGTACTTTGATGCAAACATTATTGAAAGTTTATCAAAAATACACTAATGATTTCATTTCCAAACCTATGTGTGTTGGTGGTGGTTCTTTTGCTAAATGTGCTCCTAATTTAGTACCTTTTGGACCTACTTTTGTCGATGAAGTTTCCTTAATTCATCAAAAAAATGAATCTATTTCAATTGATAAATTAATTACTTTAACTGCTATTTACACAGAAGCTTTATATCTTTTGTCCCGATAAACAACAAACATTTATTTAATTAAAAAATAAGGGGTTATACATTATGAATACTTATTTAGATTTATGTCGTTTTATTTTACAAAAAGGCAGTTTCAGAAATGATCGTACTAATACAGGTACCAAAAGTGTTTTTGGCTACCAAATGCGATTTAATCTTGAAGAAGGTTTCCCTTTGTTAACTACTAAAAAAATGAATCTTAGATCAATTATCTACGAACTTTTATGGTTTTTAAAAGGTGATACTAATATTTGTTATTTAGTAAAAAATAATGTTAATATTTGGAATGAATGGCCTTATCAAAAATATCAACAATCAGCTTTTTTTCAAAATGAAACATTGAAAGAATTTGTAGAAAAAATCAAAAATGATCCTCTTTTTTCCAACAAATATGGTAATTTAGGCCCTGTTTATGGTAAACAATGGCGCGATTTTAATGGTGTTGATCAAATTAAATTTTTAATTTCTGAAATAAAAACCAATCCCAATTCCAGGCGTTTAATTCTTAATTCTTGGAATCCACCCTTATTAAATCAAATGGCATTACCACCTTGTCATGTCTTAGTTCAATTCTACGTTCACCAAACCAAACTCTCCTTGCAACTATATCAACGTAGTGGAGATGTTTTTTTGGGAATACCTTTTAATATTGCTTCTTATTCTTTATTGCTTATGATGGTAGCACAAGTAACTAACTTACAACCTTTCGAATTTATCCATACTTTAGGAGATGCCCACATTTATTCCAATCACCTAACACAAGTTCAGACCCAAATTAAAAGAACTCCTAAAAAATTACCTAAAATGATTTTAAATCCTGATATAAAAAATATTGATGATTTTAAATTTATTGATTTTACTTTAAAAAATTATCAATTTGATAGCATTTTGAAAGGTGATATTGCTATATGATTAATTTAATTACTGCCTTTGATGGAAATTATTTAATTGGCAAAGACAATAAATTACCTTGGCATTATCCAAAAGATTTACAATATTTTAAAAAAATTACCCTTAATAAAAATGTTATAATGGGTTATGAAACTTATAAATCTTTAAAAAGTTATTTCAAAAATAAGCCCTTTAATTTTAAAAAAACTTATGTAGCGTCTTTAAAACATGATTTTGAATTTCCTAATTTTAATATTGTTTCTGATTTACAATCCTTTTTCGAAAGTGATGTTGCCCAAGATATTTTTATTATTGGTGGAGGAAAAATCTATCAACAAACCCTGCCTTGGGTAACAACTTTATATATTACCCATATTTTACAAAGACACCAAGGAAACGTTTTTTTCCCCAAAATTGATTTATCACAATACCAATTAATCCAAAAAGAAATTCATCCACAATTAATTTTTGCCATTTATCAAAAGAAATTAGACAAGCCCAAATGTTGACTTTTATTTTTATTGCCATTTGGCTGACATTTGTTTTTTTGCAAACTCCCAAAAATATGCCAGTTGATTTTTCTTTTTGCTATAAACTGCCAGTTAATTTAATTTTGGGTTTGTTTTTGTCTTTTGTAATAACGTTTATAATTTTGGTTTTTTGTCTAGTTTTAATGTTTTTTTTACCCGCTAATCATTACTTTAAAGGGTTTGTTTCGCGTAGTGTGTCTCGTTTTGTCAACCGTTTTTTACGAATTAAAATATTGGTCCAAAATCCCCATTTGATTCCTTCAAAAGAAAATGTTGTTATTTATGCCAATCACAAGTCATACACTGATCCTTTTGTTATTACAAGTGTTATTGAAAGAACTTTATCGTTTGCTCCTAAACAAAATTTTAATTGTTTTTTTGGAACTGCATGGTTTTTAAAATTAGCTTTTGTATCTTTGGATTGTATGGTAATCTCAAGGGATGACATTAGAAAAACTGCCCAAAATTTAATAAAGGCAATTCCCAAAGTTAAAAATGGTATGGTAATGGTAGTTTTTCCTGAGGGAGGCATTAAAAATAGAAATAATGAACAAGCAATGCCACTTTTAGGAGGAGCTTTTAAAATTGCGTTCAAAAGTCAAGCTTCTATTTTGCCTTTAACTATAAAAGGATCAAGTCAAATCAAAAATAAGCGCTTTTGGCAAAAAAAAGTGGTGGAAATAATTATTCATCCTCCTTTAAAATATGATCATTATTGCAATACAAATATGCACCAAGTAGCTATTTATGTGCAAAATATTATTAACTCTAGTTTTAATTAAAATAATTATATTTTAACTTATTTTGATGTTATAATAAAATAGATGTTTATTAAATAAATGCATAAAAAAGAAATATTTTTTTTAATAAAGAAAGGTTTTATAATATGATTATTTTTAAAACAATTGCTTATTTTAATCCTCATTTAGATGATTTATGTTTTTTTGAAGAAAAAGAAGGGATCACTAAAAAATTAGTTTCAGCTTTAGAACCAAGCAAAAAAAAATCAGGACCTGTTGATTTATTTTGTCTTTGTTGGGCAATTTGTTTTTATAAAACTTCTAAAAAGATTTTAGCAGAACAAGATTACACAAATAAAGATTTGAAAGTAAAAGTAACTTTAGAAATGCAAAAAGATGATAAAGGTTTTTATTTTAAGCCTACTGCTATTTTAGGAATCCAAGATATGACGTTGGAACAAATTGAAATAATTGCAGATGCAACTCATAAAAGATGTCCTATTTCTCGTTTAATTAGTGCTGATGAAAATGTTTCTGTTAAAGTTGCAAATTACAATGAATTGATTACAGAATAAATTTTTCAAAGTTATATAATAAAAAAAACACCTTTAAAAGGTGTTTTTTTTATTATATAACTTTGAAATTTTACAATGTTTAAATAATTTAAAAAATTATTATTAATGGTAAATTTTTTTTAAATCTTTATTTTTGTAAATAATTTTTTTATTAAAGGGTTAAAAACATAATTATTATATTTAGCATCCGCAATTATGTCTTTTAAAAAAATGATATTTAATTGTAATAAATTTTTAGTAATATTGGCATCTTTTGTTAAGGGAAAAGTTTTATTAGGATTTTGCAAAAAACTTTTTAATATTTCTTGTTCTAAATGGCTACAAAACAATAAATAATTTATAATTTTGTTTTTAAATTTTTTGCTATAAAAATAATTCATTATAAAAACAACTAAAAGGCAAATAAAAACAATAAACATAAATGTAAAAAAGACACTTTCAAACATTTTTTTATTTGACTTGTTTCATGCTGTTAATAATTTGACGAATTTGTTTTTCAGAAGGGGTACGGCCCATTTGGCGAAACATTTCTTTTATTTGTTTTTCGCTGATGGGAGGATTTTTTTGTAAATATTTTTTCAACCAACGAAACATTAAAAAAGCTCCTAAAGCTCCTCCTAATAAAAATCCTATAATTGGATTTATGTATAACCAAATATTATTCATTTTGAACTCCTTTTTTCTTTTTCTTTTCTTGATAAAAGTCTAAATTTTTTGATAAAATTTAATTTTTTTATTACCATATTGTTTTTCTTTTTGCAAAAAAAATTCTTTAATTTGTCTAGGTAAAACAATTTTTCGATGTAATTCACAAATAATAATGCTATTTTGATGTGTTAATTTGTTCAAATATTCAAAAGAAGGCAAATAAAAATCTTTAAAATAAGGAGGGTCTAAAATAATAAAATCAAAAATCAAATTGGCTTTTTGGAATTTTTTTAAAGCTTGAACAAAATGCCCATAAAAAATAATGCTTTTTTTCAAATCCAGTTTTAATTTTTGTTGGTTTTCTTTTAAGGTTTTAAAAGCTTTTAAGGAAGAATCAACAAAATAGACTTGTTTAGCATCTCTGCTTAAAGCCTCAAAACCATAAGAACCGTTACCTGCGAATAAATCTAAAAAGATTTTGTTTTGTACTGATGCTCCCAAAGTATTAAAAAGAGATTCCTTGACCAAAGAGCTAGTGGCTTTGGTGTGAGGTGATGGTACTAGTTTTATTTTGTGCCCTTTGAATTTGCCTCCAATGATAATTGTTGTCTTTGTCATGAAAATATTTTTCTTTTGATGGAGTTTTTTAAAGAGGATAAAACTTCTTGATAATAGAAAGGAAAAGGGGGCTCTTTTTGACTGAAATCATCAAAATTAATTTTAAGAAGTTTATAGACATCTGGATTAAGATTAAAGTAAGCTAGCTTTTGAAAATATTTTATTTTACAAAAATTTCTTTGAGGTTCTAAGTTGTCACTTAACAATATCATTTTATCGCCATAATTCATTTTTGTATCACCCCAAATATGTTTGTGATGGCATTAAGAATAGTGATATTTGTGATGCCGAATTCTTTTTTTACGATGTTTAAAGCAGATAGAGTGTTAAAAATGGCAGTTTTTTTGATGTATTTTTGGATATTGGCTTGAGTAAGATGGGGTTTTTGTTGTTCTAAGGTATCTTTTTGGGTGTAATTATTAAATAAAGATGAAATTTGAATAGTTAATAAAGGTTTGTTATAATGTCTTACCATTTTGGCATCGGTACGATAAGTCCTTATAGTGTGTTCTAACCGAGAAGTATAATTTTTTAATTTAGCTTCGACAGCTTGATGAATTTTGTGCAAAAACATATTATTTTTTTTTTCTTCAAAGTCTTGAAATTTTTCTCTCCAAAGATGATAATCTTGTTTTTTGATATTGGTTAAAAACTTTTTTTCTCGATAAAAACGATTGAATTTAGTAAACGCACTTTCTTGAATGCGATTTAGGGGTTTTACTAACAAAGAACCAAAACCTGCTTGATTAGCTCCTTTTATATCTGTTTGGAGTTGGTCTCCTATCATCAACATTTGTGTGGGTGCTAAATTGAGAAGTTGGCATGCTTTTTGAAAAGCTTTAGGGGATGGTTTTTTGTTTAATAAGTTCAAATATATAAAAGTAAAATCTTTTTTTAAAACTTTATCGAGGCGTTTTTTAGAGGCATTAGAAAGAATAACAACTTTAAAAACAAGAGATAATTGAGTTAAAAAGGTTTTAATTTGCTCATCTAGAATATCTTTGTTGTATTCAATTAAAGTGTTGTCTAGATCAAAAATTAACGCTTTAATGCCTTGTTTTTGAAACAACCCAAAAGGAATTTGCAAGACACAAGGAAAATAGTGTTGAGGGATGAAAAGTTTGTTGGGATAATGCATTTTATTTGACATCTACAATTTTGACTCTAAAAGTGTTGCCAGTTTCACTGGTAACAAAAACAACATCTCCTATTTGATGTCCTTTGATGTTTTGTCCCAAAGGCGATTCAATCGAAATTTTGTTTGTAAAAGGATCCGCTTCCAAGGTGCTTACTAATTCAATTTCTTGTTGTTGTTTGGTTTGTAAAAGCTCCAAAGATACTTTTTTGCCAATACTTACTTCTCTTTCTTTGGAAACTTTAACGACACGGACATTTTTTAAAATATTTTGGATTTCTGAAATACGATGTTCTATTAAAGCTTGTTCGTTTCTAGCAGCATCATAATCAGCGTTTTCTGATAAATCTCCTTGTTCTCGCGCTTCTTTTAAAGCTTCTAAATTTTCTCTTCTTTTAACTTCTTTTAAAAAAGTTAATTCTTTTTTTAATTTTTCTATTCCTGATTGGGTAAGTTCATAAATTTTATTATTCATAAATACAAGACCTTCTTTTTAATTTTTTGTTGGTTTTTCAAAATTCCTAAATTATTTTTTGATATAAGAAATAATTAACCCATCACCTTCATCTTGAAAAGTAGTGTTAAAATCTGGGTGATTTGTTAAAAAAATTTGAAAATTATGCATTTTTTTGAAAATTCCTTTATTATTTTTAGTCGTTTTTGCTTTTTTAAAACAACTTAATTTGAGGTTATCAAAAATGATAATTCCTTGTTTTTTAAGTAAAGGAGTATATTTGCAAAATAACTTTTGATATTGGGCTTTGGCAGCATCAATAAAAATTAAATCATAGTTTTTTAAATTACAAGTAGGATAAATTAACGCCTCTGCCCAAATGATATTTATGTTATAGGGAGTTTCTTTTAAAAAGTTTTTAGCTAAATTATAATTTATAAAATCTCTTTCTAGGGTATCAATTTTAGTGTTAAGAGAACTCATAGCTAAAGCACTATACCCAATGGCAGTTCCAATTTCTAAAATATTTGTGATTTTGTTTTGTGAAATTACTTCAAGTAACACAGCTAATCCTTGGTCTTGAATAATCGGGATTTTGTTTTCTTGGGCATATTTTTTTAATTTTTGTAAGTTTTTTTCTTTGTTAAAAATAAACATTTTAATTCTCTTTGTTTGGGTGTAATTTAATATAATCAAGATAATTTTGTAAAATGATTGCTGCTGCAATTTCATCTTTCATTTTTAAAATTTTTCCCCTTTTTTTGTTATTGGTTTTTAACATTTGGATTGCTTGTACGGTAGATAATCGTTCATCCCACAAAATTACTTTTATTTGTACAAACTTGTTTTCTAGCATTTTTTTAAAATCATTACTTATTTTGGCTTTAATTCCTATGTCGTTGTTCATGTGTTTGGGGTATCCCAAAATAATTGTTTTAATTTGATATTTATAAATTATTTCTTGCAAAGGTCCAATCAATTGATCGTATTTTTGGGTGGAAAAAAAAATGGTTTTGAGGTTTTGGGCAATAATTCCTGTTTGTGATAAAGCAATGCCTAAAGTTTTTTCACCTAAATCCAATCCTAAAGATGCATTATTTTGGCAGTTTAACATAATAAAAATTCTCATTTATTAAAAAATTCTTTGAATGATAAAAATTATTCTTTTTTTCTAGTTTTTGATTCAATTGCATTTTATCAATTTTTTTGTGTTTTGAAGCAAATAATTTTATTAATAATTGTTTAAAATAATTTAAAAATAGTGGGTTTGGGATTTTAAAAAAATTTAATTTTATTTTTTTTTGAATTTTAATTTTTCTCCTTTTTAGTTTCTTGTTTTTTTATTATTTCGAATATCTTTTAAAAATTTTAGAAATTTTTTCTTTGAGGATTTTTATTATAAAATTTTCTAACAGTTTAATTTATTTCTAATTTATTTTTGACAAAATTAAGCATTTGTTGTAAATTTTGAGTTTTTTTTGTGCCGCCTTGAGCTAAACTGGCATTACCACCGCCAGAACCAAAAACCAAAGACACACCTTCTTTAATCAAATTGCCTGCATGTAGAGTTTTGCTTTTACATAAAAAAACAATTTTTTCAGGTTGAACATAAGATAAAAATAAAACTTCTAAATGATATTTATCAAAAATATGATTTAGAAAAAATTTTATAACTTCTAAAGGTTTTTCTTCTTTAATGGTTAACATCATTTTTTTGGTAATTTGTTTTGGTAAAAAATTAGATTCTGCTTGTACCATCTTTTTTTGATGATATTCTAAAACTTTTTTTTCAAAAAGAACTAAGGCTCGTTGTTGTGTTTTGATATGCTTTTGATAATTGATAATATCTTGATAACTTTGGGTTATTGGAGGAAATTTTTTAATTTCAAAAGTGAGGTTTTGCGTTTGTAAGGATTTGGCTTTTTGGGTTAATTGGAGCAAGTTGTTTTTGTAAGGAGCTAATTTGGCGTTGATACTTTCTTCGCAATGATTATTACAAACTGCCTCAATGCGGTAGATGCCAGAGCTAATGCTTTCGCACGACAAAATAATGAAATGTTCTAAATCTTTAGTGTTTGTGGCATGTGTTCCTCCGCATAAATCCACTGAAAAGGTATCAATACTTACGATTCTTATTTTGTCTTTGTATTTGGCTTTTTGATTTTGTTCTAGAAGAGTGGCGTATTTTTTTTGGGCGTCTGGGATTAAAAGTTGTTCAATTTTGACTGGGACTCTTTTTTGAATTAGTTGGTTTACTTCTTTTTCTATTTGTAATAAAGTTTGGGGAGTAATTTTTTCAAAATGATTAAAATCATAACGCAAATAGCTAAATCCCACTGATGAACCTTGTTTTTTGAGGTGATTGCCTAATTGTTTTTTCAAAACTACTTCCAAAAGATGTGTTGCTGTGTGATGATAAGAAATTTGTTTGCGTTTAGTTTTGTCAATACAGGCATAAACTTCTTGACCTTCATAAAAGTTGCCTTGCAATTCGTGTAAAATTTGTCCATTGGGTAGTTTAGTTATTTTGGTAACTTTGGTGTTGTCAATCCAACCTTCATCTTCTATTTGTCCTCCCATATTAGCATAAAAAGGTGTTTTTTCAAGCACTATTCCTTTATTAAAAATTTTGATTACTTTAGTTTTACAAACAAAATTTGTATAACCTATAAATTCGCTGGGAGTTAAAAATTGTAGAAACTCTTCTTTTTGTTTGTTCATAAGTGTTTGTGATGTTTTGTTTTGTTTGCTTAAATTTTGGTGTTCGTGGAGTAATTCTTGGAATTTTTGGTAGTCTGTTTTAATTTTTTTCTTTTTAACATAATCTAAAATTAAATTTTCGGGAATGCCGTAAGTGTCGTATAATTTGAAAAAGTTTTTCCCTGATAAAGTGTTTTGAGTGAGGTGCTGTAAAAAAGTTTTTTCAGCGGTTTGGAGAGTTTGTTCAAAAATATTTTCTTGTTGCAATAGTACTTTGGAAATTATTTCTTGGTTGGTCCATAGTTCTTTGTAAAAGTCTTTCATCATTGCAACTGTTGAAGGAACCAATTGATGTAAAAAAGGTTTTTCTAAACCTAGTTTTTTGCCTTCGTTAGCAGCTCTTCGTAATAATTTTTTTAAGACATAGCCCCTTTTTTCATTAGTTAGGACTGCTCCGTCATTGATTGCAAAAACCAAAGTTTTTAAGTGATCTGCAATAATTTTAAAACTTTCTTGTCCTGTGTATTTGATTTGTGTCATTTTTTCCAAATCTTTTATTAAAGGAAAGAAAATGTCTGTTTCAAAATTGGTTTTAGTGTTTTGTAAAATACAGGCTAAACGTTCTAAACCAGCACCAGTATCAATGTTTTTGCTTGGCAGTTCTTGATATTTTTCGATAGGTAATTTAGGGTCGCAATCATATTGAGAGAAAACAATATTCCAAATTTCGATAAAACGGTCGTTTTCTAAATCTTTAATAATTAGTTCTTTTTCGCGAGGGTCAAAAGTTTTGCCTCTGTCAAAAAAAATCTCGGTGCAAGGACCAGAAGGACCAGGACCTATTTGCCAAAAATTGTCCTTTAAAGGAATAATGTGGTTTTTTTCGACTCCTAAGTCAAGCCAATATTGATAAGTATCTTGGTCTTGATAAAAATACGTGATGTAGAGTTTTTCTAATGGAAAAGCAAACCATTTAGGTGAAGTTAACAACTCAAAGGCGTAGTGGATGGCTTCTTTTTTAAAATAATTTCCGATAGAAAAATTGCCTAACATTTCAAAAAAAGTGTGATGGCGTGCGGTTTGGCCTACATTTTTGATGTCATTGGTGCGAATGCATTTTTGCACGTTAGTAATACATCTAAAAGGAGGTGTTTGTGTGCCATCAAAATATTTTTTTAAAGGTGTAATTCCTGCATTAACCCACAATAAGTTAGCTTCGTTTTGTGGTATCAAAGAAGATGATTTTGTGATGTGGTGGTTTTTGCTTGCAAAAAATTTGAGCCACATTTGTCTAATTTCAAAAGATGTCATTATAAACACTCCTTTAATTGGGTAAAATTGGATTGATATTTAATATTATTTTTTTTGTTGGGGTCTTTGTTGATGCAAATAATAATTAGTTTTATTAAAATATATTTTGATTTGTAATATATAATTGATATCTGATATATGTATAAAATTAAAAAACCGATCAAACTTAATTTTAACATTTTTTTATGTCTTTTCGTTATTTTTTTGTATTTTTTAGTTATTTTTTGACTTATTTTGGTTTTGCAAAAGCTAAAAATATTATTTTTTTTTAATTATTAATAATTATAAAAAGGATTGTTTTAAAAAATGATATAATTTAATTGTTATTTTAAAATAACAAAATAATTTTAATTTAACATTTTATATTAATTTATTTTTTTTCTTTTGGGAGCCAAAAACAAATAATTATAATCATACAAAAAAACAAAAGTAAGGGTATCAAAAGTGAAAATCACATC
>CAMOAP010000029.1 GCA_946577115.1 uncultured Acholeplasmataceae bacterium
TCTTCTTTTAACTGGATTTTACAACTTTTAACTTTATGATTTTTTTTGCAACCAGAAATCAATCCTTTAGCAAAAGCATCAATAACTTGGTCCCTATTTAAATCTCTTTCTTGAGCGATTTTATCTAAAAGTTTAAAAAAATTCTTACTAATCAAACGATACCTCCTAGTAAATGCATATTGTTGGGTTTCGAAAACATTTAACATTAACAAACAAAACTAACTAAAAATAGATACAAAATAAAAAAAATAGTAATTTTTTATAAGTATCATTTTTATTTTTTGATGAAAAAAATAACTCATAATATAATTATATCATTTCCCAAGGCAAATAACAATTTTTTATGCATCCTTAAGGAATTTTGTGATTAAAAAGGAGATAAAAATAATAAATTTGGCTATTGGACAATATCTTTAGGAGTTAAATATAAGAAATTAGGGTTTTTAGTTTGACTAATAAGTCCTTTCAAAATTTTTACCATTACCCAAGTATCTTGTTTACAATATTGTTCTAAAGCTTGAAATTGCGCTTGAAACCTTAAAGGAGACATTTGAGGCAGTTGAATATAAGTTAAAAAAGCCTCAATACCATTTTTAATAACTAAATTTTGATAATTAAGATTACAAAATAAAGGAGTAATTTTTTTGATAGAAAAAGATCCTTGCAAATCGGGATGATAAAAATTAATGCCTGCAGCTTGTTTGGAATCAAATCCTAGGTTTTGATAAAAAGTTTTGCTGCCTTTTAGAAGATCTTTAAGGTCAAAAATACGTTTAATAAGATTTTGGATTTGAAATTGATATTCAGGAAAAATCAAAGATAATTCTTGAAGTCGTGTTTTTTCAAAAGCTTTATGATAAACAATAATGGAGCCTCCATCATCTAAAATGGCATTAGTTAGTTTTTCTAATAAGTTTTTTCTGTGATCAGAGTGATTGGGTGCCAAAAAAGAAACGTGATTTTTATCTTTATCACACAAACCAGGGGATTTTTCGATGTGAAGTGAAAATTGAAATAAAGATTGAGTATAAGGTTTTTCGCCCTTAAATCTAGGAAAAGGAGACGGAAAAGCTTCAAAATCTAAATAATAAAGAGGATATTTTAAGGTTTGCAAACCTGCTTTAATCTTATCAAAACAATAATAAGGAATCTTTTTTTGGGTAACTTTTTGTTGCACTTTATTATCGAAACGATTCAACCAAGCAAAAGGGATATCTGTAACATGATAATATTGTTGCAAAATTAACTGTTGTGTTTCATATTTTGTTTTGTTTTGGGAGTCCCAAAAACCTAAATGATTATAAAAATAAGTAAAAATGCTGTCTTTGGAAGGTATTTTTTCATAAAAATGAAGTATTTTTTCGGGCAACAAATAAGAAGCAGAAGTGTTGTTAGGCTTAACATTTTTGGAAAAAAAATAAGAAATTAAAAGATTGGCATCATTTTCTAATATTGGAGTTCCTTGTTGTGTAATCAAAGTCAAATCAATAAAAGTCAGCAAGTTATGATCCAAAGATTTATTACAAATTTTGTCATCCAAAACATAATCCGAATTAAAAACTACCAAATAATATTCTATTTTTTTCTTTTTTTGTGCCTCAGTTAAAATATTTTCAATTATCCATCTTTGATAAGTTAAATCATAGATGTATTTTCCTTCTTGTGATTCAGGATTAAAAAAAGTTTGCATTTTTTTTTGATAAGATAGATTTTTTTGATTAGAAACCTTGCAAAAAGGCGATAAGGTGTTATTGTTTGTATAATGGAAAAAAGGCATTTTTTCTTGATTATCGTTTAAAAATTGTAATTTTAAAAATTTTTTACTAGTAGTAGTTTTAGTTTCAAAAATACGAATAGTGGTTTGGTCTTCTTGATATCCATCTAAAAAACAATAAAATTGATATCCTTGTTTATTCATTTGAAACTTTTTTTGTTGATTAGTTTCCAAAGAAAAAATAACTTCTCCTGGAAAATGTTTTTCCAAATAAGAACCTACCAAAAGCTCTAATTTTTTGTAATAAGTTTTCATAATATCTAAATGTTTTTGGTTTAAAAAAAATTGATATTCGTCTTGATCGCTTAGATTTTCTTGTAAAAAAGCAAGTTTTTTAGCATAAGTTTCTTCATTAATTAAATCTTTGAGTTCATTGGAAAAACCCAAAAGAAACTGAGATTTATTTTGATACAAAAACTTAAAATTCAAATATTTTAAAACTTTTAAAAACTTAATAAAACGAGTTTTAGAAATTTTCATTCATGTGTCCTTAATTATTGTCTAATTTGATATCTGCATAAAAGCAAAAAATACAAAATAATTAATTATTTTGTATCATTATTATTGCAAAAATTTAAATTGTTATAAAAATATATTATTAAATTACCAAAAAATAAAAAATATTAAGCAATTTGAGCGTGTTTAATTGGGTCTTTTTACTCATTAAAAAATGCAAGAATTATTGTTTGTGATTAAAGTTTTTTAATGTTTTTTGAATACGCAATTTAGCATCAAAATCTTTTAAAGCATTTCTTTTATCATGTTGTTTCTTGCCTTTAGCTAAGGCAATTTCTAATTTAACTAAATTTTTATTAAAATAAACTTTCAAAGGAATAACAGACAATTTTTCAGTTTTAATTTTGTTTTGGATTTGGATAATTTCATGTTTTTGCAACAAAAGCTTTTTAGTTCTATTTTCATCATATACCAAACAACAACTAAAAGGATATTTTAAAATAGTCATATTAACTATAAAAACTTCTTCATTTTTGATATGAATATAGGAGTTTAATAAATTAATTTTCCCTATTCTAATTGATTTTACTTCGCTTCCTAATAATTTGATTCCTGCTTGATATTTTTTCTTTTCTAAAGAATAATCATAAAATACTTTTTTATTAGTGATAATTATTTTCATAATTTAAACTTTTCCTTTGTAAAATGAAATACATGAAATAATCAAATTTGAGTTAGTAAGTATTTATCACCAATTTGATTGTGAAATCTTTTTTTCAAAACAAATAAATATTATTTACAAAAATATCAGAAGGATCTTATTGCTTTTTTTCTTGCTTTAAAGAAGGTTTAATAACTTTTTGATAATTTAAAAGACTTGTTTCAATAGCACTAAATGCT
>CAMOAP010000030.1 GCA_946577115.1 uncultured Acholeplasmataceae bacterium
ATACCGTGTTTTAAAAACCAATCAAAAGATTGGTTTTGAATTTCAATTAAATTGGGCAAATCAACATCATAAATTGTTTTAGAATAATTACGACGTTGTGCTTTTTTGCCATATTTGACATTATGATAACCCATCTTATGCTCCTATAAATTATTAATTGGTAGTTTGTTTTGCCAAAATCTTTATTTTTAATTGTGTCTTTACAATTTTTGGGTTTTGGGGTTAGGATATAAAAATAAAAATAATGCAAGAATAAAAAACCTGAGAAAACTCAGGTTTTTATGTTACTTACAAGATAATAATTTATTGAAGTTCAACAACAGCTCCAGCTTGTTCTAACTTGTTTTTAATATCTTCTGCTAAAGCTTTAGATACATTTTCTTTTACTTTGGAGCCAGGAACTTTAACAAAATTAGCAGCATCTAGCAAACCTAATCCTGTTACTTCACGCACTGTTTTGATAACAGAAAGTTTCTTTTTTTCATCAAAACTTTTCATAACTACTGTGAATTCGTTTTTTTCTTCTACTTCAACTGCATTATTTACTCCAGGAGCTGCAACTGCTAAAGCATTTGGGTCAATTCCAAACTCTTCTTTTAAACCATCTAATAATTCTTTAATCTCTAATAAAGACATTTCTTTTAAAGCCGATACAAAAACTTCTTTTGTTAACTTAGCCATGTTAATCTCCTTTGTTATAATCTTTTCATTCATAAATTAATTATTTATTATTGGTCGTTTTCTTATTCTTTGTTTTTTGCTACCATATTTAGACCAATCGCTAAATATTGCAAGGGCGCAAACATTGAAGCAGCTAAAAGCGCCAATATTTGTTCTTTTGAAGGTAAAGTAGCTAAGGTGTTTATTTCTTGCAAGGAAACATTTTTTTGTTCCACGATCCCATAAACTATTTTAACTGCTGGATTTTTTTTAGCAAAATTATAAATCGTTTTGATTGGTTCTAATAATTCTTGAGGACTAATAATTAAAGCTTTTGCTCCTTTTAAAAAGGTAACTAAATCAGCTTGTTTAGCGTTAGCAACAGCTCTTTGAATGATGTTTTTGGGATATACTTTTACTTCGCAACTAGTTTTTTTTAACTCACGACGCAGTTGCATAAAAGAACTTACCGGCAAACTTGCATATTCAAAAAAAATAACTGTTTTAGCATTGCTAATTTTTTCTTCCAAAACAGCAACTGAATCTATTTTTTTGGCTAACTGAGGTTTTATCATGATTATGCCCTTTGCCTTCCTTCAAAATTTTTATCTTGATTATTGTGAAATTGTAACAAGGTCAATTTTAATACCTGGTGCCATCGTAGTTGAAATAGTAACGTTTTTAATGTAAGTGCCTTTCACTGTACGAGGTTTAACAGCCATTAATTGAAGATATAAAGTTTTTAAGTTTTCTAGTAATTTGGTTTCATCAAAAGAAACCTTACCTAATATGGCATGAATATTACCACTTTTATCTAGGCGGTATTCAATTTTACCATTTTTAATTTCTTTGACTGCTTGTAAAACATCATTTGTTACGGTGCCTGTTTTAGGGTTAGGCATAATCCCTTTGGGTCCTAAAAGACGCCCTAATTTACTTAATTGTGGCATCATTTCAGGAGTAGCAACTAAGACATCAAAATCAAACCAGTTTTTGGCAATTTTATTAATCAAATCTTGATCGCCTACGTAATCAGCTTGTGCTTGTTGGGCTTGTTTGGCTTGTTCTCCTTTAGCAAGAACTGCTACTTTTAAGACTTTGCCAGTTCCATGTGGCAAAACCAAGGCTCCTCTTAAATTTTGATCAACTTTTTTAGGATCTAAATTTAGATGAAAAGCACATTCTACCGCAGCATCAAATTTAGCAACTCGAGTTTGTTTAGCTAAACTAATAGCTTCTTGAAGTGGATATGTTTTTTTAACATCAAACATTTGTAATGATGCTAAATATTTTTTGCCTCGTTTCATCGCAGTAATTCCTTTCTCAAAACAATTTAATATTTTGTAGAATTTTTTTTAATTTAAAATTTGAATAATTGGGGTAAAAACTATTTTAATCTTTTACTAAAATTCCCATATTGCGAGCTGTACCTTCAATGATTTTACAAGCTTTTTCAATGCAATAAGCATTTAAGTCTGGAAGCTTTAAATTCGCAATTTCTTCTACTTGTTTGTGTGTGATAATAGCTACTTTAGTTTGACTTGCATTAGCAGAACCAGATTCAATTTTAGCAGCTTTTTTTAAAAGATCGCTTGCTGGAGGAGTTTTAGTTACAAAAGTAAATGTTCTGTCCTCATAAACAGAAATGATAACAGGGATAACGAAACCCATTTGATCTTTAGTGGTTTCGTTAAATTGGGAACAAAAAGCAGGAATATTAACTTGGGCTTGTCCCAAAGCAGGCCCTACTGGAGGAGCTGGATTAGCTTTTCCTGCAGGAATTTGTAATTTTACCATTTTAACAACTTTTTTAGCCATAAAAAACCTTTCTTTGGAACGATGACTTGAAATAAAAAAACTTGATAATTTGAGTTGTTTATTATTTGTTTGCGTTTCGTTAAATTTAGAATATTATTGATATTGTCACATAAAAAATATGATAAAATTTTTTAGACAACTTATTTTAACATAAATTTTAAATATTTGATAAAAAAAATGTTATAAATTGTGAAAAAAGTTAAGATATTTCTTTAAAGTCGTTGAGAGAAATTTCTACTGGAGTTGCTCTACCAAACAAATCTACTTCCAATGTCATTTTTTCACGGTCATCATCAATACTTGATACTTGCCCTATTTGACCCGCAAAAGAACCAGCAATGATTTCTACTTTTTTTCCGATGAAATTTTTATAATCAGGTTTGTTGATGATACCCATTTTTAATAAAACAGGATTGATTTCGTTTTCAGATAAAGGAACTGGTTTAAAACCCATCCCGCTGGAACCTAAAAAACCAGTAATTCTCGGAGTGTTTCTGACAACAAACCAAGATCGATCAGTAATCCTCATTTGAATAAAAACATATCCAGGATACATTTTACGCTCTTTTTTAACCTTTTTCCCATCCAAACGAGTTTCATAATATTCTTCTTTAGGAGACAAAACATTAGACACCAAATCACCTATGCCAATGCTTTCGACTCTTCTTAACAAATCGTCTTTTACAACGTTTTCATAACCTGCATAAGTTTGGGCAATATACCATTTAAGGTAACATGTGTTTTGAGAATCTTTTTCTTGCGCTTGTGTCTCTTTTATTTGTTGTTCTGTTTTATTCATTTTATTGGCTCAACAAATTTTTGATTTTGACACAAAATTGGGTTAATTTGACAATAACATAAGAATCTATGGCATGAACAAAAAGGATTAAGAACAATGTGAAAAAAATAACTTGTAATGCATTAAATAAAATTTGTTTAAAGGAAGGCCAAATAATGTTACAAATTTGCAAAAATGCATCTTTGAAAAAAACAAATGAACCTATCGCGAAAATAAAAACACTCAAAAGCACTAAAGCACCAGGCAATGCCCAATGCATAGTTTCAAAATGTTTTATGTGCCATAATTGCCCACAAAGAGAACAAGACAAAATAGAAGTGATAATTAGTAAAATATTGAGCCAACTATATTCTCTTTTAATTACTTCTAATAACTGATTTGGTTTGTTTTTGCTTACTATTTTAATTCCCATAAAGTTAATAAACTCCTTTACTTAGTTTCTTGATGCAAAGTGTGTTTGTCGCAATAAGAGCAATATTTTTTTAAAGTTACACGTTTTGAGTTTTGATGGGCTCGTGGTTTGGTGTTGTAATTGCGGTTTAAACACAAAATACAAATTAAAATATTTTTTTTCAAAAAAATAGCTCCTTTTATATTATAAAGTTTAAAAAAATATTAATTTAATTTGCAAAACATCTTTTTTTATTATATCATAAATAAGTGTTTTTTTGCAAAAAATAAAATACAAAAATTGCCTTATGCAAAAAAATATCCAAGAAAGAAAATATTTGGTATATGGGATGAAAGATGTTAAGAAAACTAACAGCAAACAAAATTAGATTAATGATGAACTGCTTAAAAAAATAAGCTAGTGATTGGTTTGCTTTTTGGAGGAGGAGCTAAGGGTTAATTGTCTCCAAAAATAAAAATGGAGTAGATCATTAGTGCAGCAGCAACACTTACATTTAAAGAATTGATTTTGCCATACATAGGGATTTTAACCAACAAATCGCATTGCTTTTTTAATAAATGTCTAATGCCTGTTCCTTCATTACCAACAATAATAGCCAAAGAATTGTTTTTAGGAATTTGATGAAAAGATTGGGAAGAATTGCTATCGGTGCCAACGATTAAAACTTGATTTTTTTTTAGTTTTAAAATGGTTTGATGCAAATTGGTAACTAAAAAAACTTTAGTGTATTCCAAAGCACCACAAGAAATTTTGGAAACTGTAGAATTGAGTGGTACTTGATGTTTTTTACTCATAATAACGCCATCCAAAGCGCAAGCTTCAACAGTTCTTAAAATGGCTCCTAAATTATGAGGGTCATTAATGGCGTCTAAAATTAAGAATTTTTGTAATTTAGTATAATCCAAATAAGTGTCTAGATCATAAAAAGTGTAGTCACAAACATTGGCAGCGACTCCTTGATGGGTTTTTTGTTTGGTTATATCATATAAAAACTTTTTGTCAACTAATTGATAAGTAATATTGTGCTTTTGCAAAAAAATTATAAAAAGATGGTCTTTAATTTTTTCATCTAAATATAGTTGATAAATTTTTCTCTGCGCTTTAATTGCTTCTTTGATGGGATTTTTTCCGTAAATAATCATATTAATTATTTGTTTTCTTTTGATTTTGTAGTTTTTTTGAGCGGTTATTTTGGGAGATTTGGGTTATTAAAAGGGATAAAATAATACTGAAAACTAATAAAAATTTTTCAAGATTGCCAAATTGAGACATTTCTTCAAAAACATTCAAAATAAATGAAGCTGTCATAAATCCCGTTAACATTGCTACAAATAAAAGTAATTTAGCTAGATTCAAAGGTTTAGAAATTCTAAATAAAACAGTAAATAAAATGAAAGTGGAGAGTAAAATTACAAAATTAGAAACTATTTCTAATTGTTTGAAAACGGGGGCTTGGGTTGATGTAAAACCAATTTGCAAGCCAAAAGTTAAGACATAACTAATAAAAGCTAGACTTGCATAAGGAAAGGCTTTTTTGAGATTATTAAGTAAAAAGTTTTCGCTGATAATTTCATTGTTTTTTTCAAAAGATAAAAAAAGCGAAGGAATGCCAATTGACCAATAGTCCATGATAAATTGCAATTTCAAAGGTGATAACGGATAGTAACAAGGACGCCTTAAAAAATTAAATAAAATAACAGCAATTGCAAGCATAAAAGCAATAATAGTTTTGGCAAAAAACAAAATAGAGATTTTATCTAAATTATTAATAATTCTTCTACCTTCAAAAACTACTTTAGGCATGGAAGCAAAATTAGAATCCATCAAAACTAAATTAGCAATATTACAAGTAGCTTGGCTACCTGATGCCATTGCAATGGAAAGATCGGCTTCTTTTAGGGCTAAAATATCGTTTACACCATCGCCTGTCATGGCAACTTTTTGTCCTGTTTTTTTAAAAGTTTGAATTAAGATTTTTTTTTGTTGGGGTGAAGTTCTTCCAAAAACATTGTATTGAGTAGCTATTTGGATAACTTCTTGATCAGAAAAACCCTCTAAACTGATGGTTTTATAACCATCAATAATACCTACTCTTTGAGCTATTTGAGAAACTGCAACATGATTATCACCCGAAATTACTTTAACACAAACGCCATTTTTCTGAAAAAAATCAATGGTAGTAACTGCGTCTTTTTTAATGGTATCTTCCATAATAATTAAAGCTAAGGGGATTAATGGGATGTCATGTAATTTTTGTTTTTTACAAGTTATTTGAGCAATACAAGGTTCATGGCTTTTAGCTAATAAAAGTACTCGATAACCTAATTTAGTATGAGTTTCAAAATCGTTTTTAATAAGATGAAAATTGTTTTTTAAAATGAATTCAGGAGCCCCCAAAAAAAACGTTCCTAAATTTTTAAATTCAACTGCACTATATTTTCTGGTGCTTGAAAAAGGAAGGTTTTGGGAGACTTGATAAATGGTTGAAGCAGGAAAAGCGTTGGTCCTAAATTTGTTTATTAAAGCATTATAAGTGCTATTAGAAGTGGGACAAGCAGATAAAAAAGAGTTCATTAATTTGGTTAAATGAATTTCTTTAGGGTGATAAGGAATAACTTTTTTAACTTGCATAGTACCATCAGTAATAGTTCCTGTTTTGTCGAGGCATAAAGTGTTTATTTGAGCTAACATTTCAATTCCAAATAGATTTTGGGCATAAGTTTTTTGTTTTGCTAAACGTACAAAACCTACTGCCAAAGAAATGTTGGTCAACAAAAAAAGTCCCAAAGGAAGCATTGCTATCATCATACCACACAAACCTAGTAAGGAATTTTGCCTGAAATCTAATATTTTATTATTTTCTTTATTAAAAGCAAAAAAAGCTAAAATAATAGCAAAAAGTGTGACAAAAATAATGATGATTTTGATTAACGAAGATAAACTTTGCATCAAAGGAGTAGTTGGTTTTTTGTATTTTTTAGCTTCTTGGGAAACTTTTTCGATATACATATCACTTCCCACAGCTACAATTTCGGCATAACTTTGGCCTGATACCACGTAACTACCAGAATATAAAAAATCGTTTTCTTTTTTAACAACTAATTTAGATTCACCAGTTAGAAGTGATTCGTTAACTTCTAAAAAACCTGATTTTACCTTAGCATCAGCTACAATTTGTTCGCCTGCTTCCAAAAATAAAAGATCTTCCAAAACTAAATCAGAAGAAAAAACCTTTTCTTTTTGACTATTTCTTATTACTTGAGAGTGGCTTTTCATCAACAAAGATACTTTGTCAAGAGTTATTTTAGCTTTAATTTCTTGAATCACGCTAATAAAAAAATTGGTTAAAGAAACTACTAAAAAAAATAAATGTTCATATTGTTCTATGAAAATAATTATTAATGATACAATTAAAATCAACAAATTAAGATAATTAAATAAATTACTAAATAAGATATCTTTAATACTTTTAGAATTTTTATAGTTAGCAGCATTAACTTGACCCGCAATTTTTTTTTGTTCTACTTGCTTGTTAGTTAGTCCTGTAAGGTTTTGTTTTTTTGCAAGGTTTTGTTTTTTTGCAATATTGGGATTATTTAAAGATGCATTCATGCACAAACCACCACACTTTTCTGAAATGATATCGGTATTTTTTTATAAATTAATGGGTATTGGTAATAATTTTTGAAATTAAAACTAAGAGCTTTTTTCTTGTGTGTTTTGGGTCAAAAGCAAAAAATCAATTCTTCCGCGGTCGTTAATTTTGGTGCATTTAACCGAAACTGTTTCACCTATTTTTAAAACATCAGTGATTTTTTGAAATTTTATTTTATTAACGTGAATAAGTCCTTCAATTCCTGGACCAACTTGTGCCACAGCTCCAATCATTTTTCCTTGTTTATCACTTAAAAAACGCAAAATAGAGGCTTGATAGCAAGTTCCTACTTGAATTTCTTGGATTAAACTTTCAATAAAGGTGACTGTTTTTTTAACTGTTTCTAAGTTAGAATGCATTACAAAAACGCGTCCGTCTTGTTCAATATCAATTTTTACACCATCATGAGATTCAATAATTTGATTGATGATTTTGCCACCACTTCCAATAATATCACGAATTTTTTCTGGTTTAATTTGCATCATATAAACTTTAGGGGCGTACTTTGAAACTTCTAAACGAGATTTAAAAATTGTTTGGTTCATGTGTTCTAAAATCTGAAGGCGCCCTTTTTTGGCTTGAAAAAAAGCTTCTTGCAAAATTTTAAAAGGGATTCCTTGAATTTTAAGATCCATTTGTAAAGCAGTAATTCCTTTATTAGTACCTGCGATTTTTAAATCCATGTCTCCAACGTGGTCTTCTAAACCTTCGATATCGCTTAAAATAACGTATTTATTGGTTGCTTGGTCAAAAACTAATCCTACTGATATGCCTGCAACAGCTTTTTTTAAAGGAACACCTGATGCCATTAATGCCAAAGAAGAAGCGCAAACAGTGGCTTGAGAAGAAGAACCGTTAGATTCTAGAATTTCAGAAACTACTCTAATAGTGTAGGGAAAATCTTTTTCTTCGGGCAAAACTTGAGATATGGCTTTTTCGGCAAGATTACCATGTCCAATTTCTCGTCTGCTAGGAGCAGTATAACGACCAACTGCACCAACTGAAAAAGGCGGAAAGTTATAATGAAGCATAAAACGTTTATTTTGTTCGTCACTTAGGCCGTCAATAATTTTGCTTTCTGATAAACAACCCAAGGTCACTGCAGCAAGGCTTTGAGTTTTTCCTCTGGTAAACAAAGCAGAACCATGAGCACGAGGCAATAAATCAATTTGGGATTCGAGGGTTCTTATTTCTTCGAATTCTCTTTTGTCTGGTCTTATTTTTTCTTGCAAAATTAAAAAACGAGTTTCTTGTTTGAATAATTTTTGAAATAAGGTTTCTGTTATTTGTAAGTTTTTTTGGTGGGATTCGTAATCAAAAACAGTGGTAGTGCCAATAGTTTTGAAAAAAGGAGTTTGTTTGGCTTGATCTAGAATTTGTTCTTTTAATTGTTGTAAATCATTTTTGCTGTTGCAACTTAAAATAGCTTGTTTAACTTGGGAATGGTGTTTGAGAAAAAAGTCTTTTTGTTGGGTTTGTTCGGTTTGATGCAAGGTGTTTATCATTTTGGTAGGTGCAAATTGTTGCTTGATATTTTCTTGAAATAAGCACAGTTTTTTAATGTATTGGTGTGCAAAATTAATAGCTTCTAAAAAGTCTTGTTCGCTAACTTCATTCGCGTGTGCTTCTATCATAGTAACGTTGTGTTTGGTGCCTGCAACCATCAAATGTAGATTAGAATTGACAAGTTGTTGCAAAGTAGGATTGATGATAAGTTCATCGTTGATTTTTCCTATATAAACTCCACAAATAGCTTCCAAAAAAGGTATTTCAGAAATCAATAGAGAAAGAGAACTCCCAATCATAGAGGCAAGTTCGCTTTTAAAATCAGGGTCTAGGCTTAAAACTGTATTAATTACTTGTACTTCTTGTTGAAAATAATCCGGAAATAAGGGGCGTAAGGAACGGTCAATGAGACGTGAAGTGAGAATTTCGTGGTCGTTGGAACGCCCTTCGCGGCGTAAAAAACTGCCAGGAATTTTGCCAGCAGCATATAATTTTTCTTGATAAATAACAGTAAGAGGTAAAAAATCAAGATTATTGGGTTTACGACTAAAAACAGTAGTTGTAAGAACCACTGTATCTTGGTAACGCACTAAAATGGAAGCATCAACGTTTCTGGCATAAGTTCCTATTTCGACCTGAAAAGAATCTTTTAAATTAGCAGTTTTAAAAACTTTTTTTAACACTTGAGATACTCCTTTAAGTAACTTGGTTGGGATGGCAATTTTGTATGTTATAAAAAAATATATAAAAATAAAAAGCTAGAGTTTGAATTGATTTCAACAAACTAGCTTAATAATTAGATAATTATTTTAATTTTAAGTGATATTTATAAAAAATCAATTTAAAATTATTTTCTTAAAAAAAATAGAATTTTGTTAAAAAAAATAAGTCAATCATTGATTGAAAAATTGACTTAATAAATTAGAAAATACTAATTTAAAAAATGGGTTTCAAGGACAAAAGAAAAAAACACAACAAAGATGGCGCCCACGCTAGGACTCGAACCTAGGACCCTCTGATTAACAGTCAGATGCTCTAACCAACTGAGCTACGTAGGCAATTTTTGGTAGAGGATGAGGGACTTGAACCCCCGACATTCTGCTTGTAAGGCAGACGCTCTCCCAACTGAGCTAATCCTCTTTTTTATTCTTTTTTTAT
>CAMOAP010000031.1 GCA_946577115.1 uncultured Acholeplasmataceae bacterium
CTTTGGTTTCGTGCTTAGTAAAATAACAATAAATAAAAGTGGCACCTATTAAAATTACAGCAAAATAAAGGACTCCCATATTGAATTTTTTAAAAATTTTATCAAAAAATGACATAAATTAACCTTTCTTGCAAGAAATTATCTTGGGGTTAAACATTAAAACCAAATATTTTAATGTTTGGAGTTTAAATTCGGGATGGATTTAATTTCTGCATTTATTTTTTTTCGATTCTCATTTTTAATTTGTTTGAGAAAAACAATTCGAAGAGGTAAAAAGTTTTTAAAAGCTAAATAAATCCTGGATTGATTTCCTAAAGTTAGGTTAGTATATAAGTAAGGAATAAATAAAATATTATCTAGATTATCTACTACTAACCATAAATTATTTCTTTGAGCGAGGAGAACTTTTTTTTCAATTAAAAATTTTTTCAATTTTTTAGTGCCAAAACTAAATTTTAATGTGTCTTTGGGTTGGCGCAAACGCACTTTTAAAGGGAAGCTAACTTTTTGAGGATCATAATTAAAGGGTTGTAACAAAGGACAAACACAAGCAAGGCAAAAATTACATGTAGAAACAAACAACAAAGGTTTTATTAAAGCCAAGGGGGGTAATAGTGTGGGTTTCATTAATTTAATATACTCATAATCTTTAATTAAATGCCAATCAGAATTAAGATGCCAAGATAAATTAGGCTTATAAATATTGTTAATGCCTTTGATTATATTTTGGATAAAAATAAAACTTTTCGTAATATTTTGTTGTTCTAATAATAATAAAATGATATCTTTTTGAATAACTAAATCAAGGTTTAAAAAAGGTGCAAGTTCAATAGAATTTGTTTGGTTACAACTATGATTTGTGTTTTTTTTAAGAAATAAAAGAGTTTGTTTTCGAATAAAATTATAGGTTTGCAAAAGAGTTTGTTGGTATTTTTGGATATTTTGTAAAAAACTAGTTTGAGTTTTTAAGTAAGGGATAACTTGATGCCTGATTTGGTTTCTTTGATAAGTAAGTTTTTGATTAGTGTAATCTTCCAAAAAAGGAATTTGGTTAACAATAGCATAACTTATGATTTGAGCTTTGGGAATGTATAAAAAAGGCTTCAAAAAGAAGAAATCTTGCCAAGAAGTTTGAATCTGCATGCCACTATAACCTAACAAAGTGCTGCTTCTGATTATTTTTTGTAAAATAGTTTCTGCCAAATCATCTAAATGATGGGCTGTCAAAATAAAAGGGGTTTGGTGCTTTGTAGCTATTTGCATTAATTTTTGTTGCCTTAATAAACGCGCTTGGGCTTGAAAGTTTTTGTGAGAGCAATTTAGTTCAAAATAATGAAAGCCAAGTGAGTTTTGGAGGCAATAATTTTTAACTAATTCTTTATCTTGCCAAGCATTGGAGCGTGTTAAATGGTTGAAATGCACCACTTGTAGTTTGATTTTTTTTTCCACCAAATAATGAAGTAAAGCCATTGAATCAACACCACCACTTACAGCTATAATATAGGTTTGATTGGCATCTATACTACAAGCAAGTTGAATAGTTTCCATGAAACATCCTTAATTACAATTGTATTTTAGTTTGAGGGTATTGAGTTGTTTTTGGTCAATTGCGCCAGGAGTTTCTAACATCAAATCTTTGGCACTTTGGGTTTTAGGAAAGGCAATCACATCTTTGATATTATTCGTTTTAGTAAACAACATCACAAGACGATCAAGACCTAGGGCAAGTCCTCCATGAGGTGGGGTACCATATTTAAGGGCTTCAACTAAAAAACCAAAACGTTTTTGTACTTCTGCTTGC
This sequence comes from uncultured Acholeplasmataceae bacterium, assembly GCA_946577115.1. Lineage (GTDB taxonomy): Bacteria > Bacillota_I > Bacilli_A > Acholeplasmatales > Acholeplasmataceae > Phytoplasma. The sequence continues at coordinate 1,802 of CAMOAP010000031.1, forward strand.
GAAAATCCTAAAAGACTAAAAATTAATTCTTGTATTTGGGGATTGTTAATTCTTAATGAACCACCACCCACTTCATATCCGTTCCAAACTAAATCATAGGCTTTGGAAAGGGCTTGTTGAGGATTGCTTTTTAAAATGGCAGCATCACAAGGGGCAGTAAAAGGATGGTGTAAAGAGTAAAGACGTTTTGGAGGGTTTGGGTTTCCTAAAGTAAGATTTGGTTGGGATAGGTCTTCTTGAATGTTTTCAAACAAAGGAAAATCAATAATCCACAATAACACTTCTTGAGTTGTGTCAACCAAAGATAAATCAAGTGCTAGTTTCGTGCGAAAAATACCTAAAGCTTTATGAATAATGTCTTTTGTACCAGAAACAACAAAACAAATTTCTTCATTTTTTAAAAAAGAATCATCTTTAATAAATTGAGATATTCCACCTATAATTTTATCATTTTTTTTAACAAAAGAAAACAATTTCAAGTTAAAATGTTTTTTAAAAAACAATTGATAATCATCTAGTTTACGGCGTGTTAAAACTGATGTTTTGGCAACTTTAAAGCCTTTAATGTCGCCTGCAAACATATTTTGGGGACAAGCCGTAGTATCAAAAAAATTAGTAAAATCAGTAATTTTAAGAGGATTCCTTAAATCTGGTTTATCAGATCCATAAAGTTCAAAAGTTTGTTGATAAGTTAATCTTAAAAAGGGTTGAAGAAGTGTTTTTTTCCAAATATTAGCAAATAAATCTACTATAATTTCTTCCGTTAAGGACATAATTTCATCTTGATTTAAAAAAGAGGTTTCAATATCAATTTGACTAAATTCAGGTTGTCTATCAGATCTTAGGTCCTCATCTCGGAAACAACGTGCTACTTGGAAATACCTTTCAAATCCTGCAATCATGTATAATTGTTTAAAAAGTTGGGGGGATTGAGGAAGAGCATAAAAATTACCTGGATAAATCCTAGAAGGCACTAAATAATCTCTTGCTCCTTCAGGAGTTGATTTAGATAAAATGGGAGTTTCTAGTTCTAAAAAATCATTTTTCAAAAGAGTTTTGCGAATACTTTGGGTAATTTGGTGTCTTTGAATCAAAAAATGTTTAACTTCAGGATTTCTTAAATCTAAATAACGATATTTAAGCCTGGTTTCTTCTAAACTTTCTTGACTTTGAAACACATTTAAAGGTAAGGTTTGAGCCTCACTTAAAATTTCAATATAAGATACTAAAATTTCAATATCACCAGTTGGCAAATCAGGATTTTTATTGATTCTTTCAATTACTTGACCTTTAATTTGAACAACTGTTTCTAGTTTAATTAAAGCTATTTTATCGTATTGTGGATTGTTTTCTTTAACTAATAATTGAACAACGCCAGAAACATCGCGCAAGTCCAAAAAAAGATTTTTTCCTAAATTACGTTTACGAAAAATAAAACCTTTTAGAAAAACTATTTTTCCTTTATGGGCTAGTGTTAATTGATTATTATAATGGCTATATTTAGTTTTCATGAATTAATTTAACTCCTTGTTGTTTTGGAAATAAGAAACAACATCTTTTTGCAATATAGTGGTTTGCTGTTGGGTGTAAGTATTTTTAATTGTAATTTGATTGTTGGAAAATTCTTTTGGTCCCAGAATTAAAAGATAAAGGGGTTGTTGTTTTAAGGCTTGTTTAAGGCTTTTGGAAAAAGATAAAAACTGATAATTAATATCAACAGAAAAACCTTGATGTCGGAGAGTTGTTGCAAGTTCAAGACCTTGATAAAAAAATTGCGGCAAACTAACTAATATAAAGGCATCCAAAGAAGGTAAGATATTTTTGTTACAAAAAGAATGAGTGGCTAGAATTGACATCAATCGTTCCATACCTAAGGCAAATCCAATACCAGGCGAAGGATTTCCTCCGAATAAAGCAACTAAATTATCATAACAACCACCCCCACCCAAAACTGCTTGATGTCCTTGTTCATTATTATAAATAATTTCAAAAACGCTATGAGTATAATAATCAAGCCCGCGGACTAAATCATGACACAATTCAAAATTAACATTCATTTGTTTAAGTCCTTCTAAAACTTGTAAAAAACGCACTTTAGCACCCTCAACAAGGTGGTCAAAAATACGTGGTGCTTTTTTTAAAAAAAGTTCATTATGACATTTTTTACAATCCCAAATACGCAAAATATTTTTTTCAAATCTTTCTTGACATAAAAGACATAATTGTGGATAATGTGTTTGTAAATAATTTTTAAAAATTTGTAAATAATTATTGTATGTAGTTTTACATCCCAAAGAATTAATTTTCACAGTAATATCACAAATCCCTAAGGATTTAAGGGTTCCATATGCAAGAGCAATTGCTTCCACATCTAAAAAAGGGCTTGATTGTCCTAAAATTTCTACTCCTACTTGATGAAATTGACGATAGCGTCCTTTTTGAGGTCTTTCATAGCGAAAACAAGGTCCATAATAAAAAAACTTGTGTAATTTTGAGGTTTTATCTAATTTATTTTCAACATAACTACGAATAACACCAGAAGTGCCTTCAGGACGCAAAGTAATAAAACGTCCTTTTTTATCTTTAAAAGTGTAAGTTTCTTTGGAAACCATTTCTGAATCTTGAGCTGCTCTATCAAAAACACCACGATATTCAATTATAGGAGTCCTTATTTCTTGCAAATGATAATTAGCAAACAAAGTGCGAATGTGATTTTCTAATTTTTGCCAACAAACCATTTTATCTGACATCAAATCATAAGTACCTTTAATTTTAGAAAACATCTTTGGGCTCCTTTGTTTTTGGGGTTTGGATTGTTTTTTTGTTTTTTGGTGATAAAAGTTTTGATAAAGCTTTTATTAATAATTGAATAAAATAGAATAAATAGAGTAATAAATAATTGTCTGCATTATAAATAATAAATTATTTAATTATTGATTCTTTGAATTTGATAAATTTGCGAAATTTTATATAAATTAGTAATTAAATTATTTAATTCTTTGGTATTAGCTATTAAAATCCTAATCTTAATAATTGTTTCCAATTTTTGTTTATTAATAACATTAAATTCTAAAATACTTATATTAAAAATGTTGATTTTATTAATAATTTGTGGCACTAAAGTATCTTTAGTAGAAGCAATAATAATAATCCAAGCAGGATATTTAGCAATAGTGAAATCTTGTTGCCATGAAGCAATAATTAGTCTTTTTTGATCAAATTGAGCTAAATTATTACATTCCTTGCGATGCACAATAATACCTCTTCCTTTAGTAACAAATCCTAGTATTTCGTCGTTATAAACAGGGGTACAACAACTTGCCAATTTTAATTGAGGATTTTTAAGACCTTCAATAATAACGCCTGTATCACTTTGATGTTTTAGTTTATCATGTGATTTTGAAATTTGTTTTTGCAAAATATTTTGACTTAAAGTTTCTTTGGCTAAAACAAACAATTTATTAATTACTGACTTAGGATTTAATTGTTTTTTAGCAATTTCATAATAAAAATCGTTCAGATTTTGAATATTGTAACGATCAAAATGTTTTTGGACAAAATTATTATCAAGTAAGGAAAGTTCAATTTTATTGGTATTTAATTCTTTTTCAATAATATCTTTTCCTTTTTGAATCTCTGCTAAATATTCCGTTTTATTTTCTTTGATATCTTTTTTTAAAAAACCTTTAATTTTTCTTTTTGCATGTGTTGTTTTTACCATGCGCAACCAGTCTTTATTAACTGATAAAATATTTTTATTGGTTTTAATCGAAATAATATCGCCATTTTTGAGTTGATAATCAATTGGTACAATTTTCCCGTTAATAATAGCTGCTGTCATTTTGCTTCCTACTTCGGAATGAATACGAAAAGCAAAATCAATGGGCGTAGAACCTTTGGGAAGTTCAAATACTTCTTGAGTAGGAGTAAAAACATAGACATTATCACTTAAAATATCATTTTTAATAGCATCTACAAATTCTTTGGGCGTTTCTTCGGGGTGATTTTTGGCATCCATAGTAATTTTAACTAATTCTTGATACCATCTTAATTTTTGGGCAAGTTCTAATTGTTTAGCTTCTTGGGAATAAATTTTATTTTCTTTATAAGCCCAGTGAGCAGCAATTCCTTTTTCAGCAATTTCATCCATTTCTTGAGTTCTTATTTGCATTTCAAACAAAGAACCATCCTTAGTTAAAACAGTTGTGTGCAAAGATTGATAAAGATTGGGTTTAGGAACTGCAATATAGTCTTTAAATCTTAGGGGCAATGGCGAAAAATTACCGTGAATAATCCCTAAACATTGATAACACAAATCAACAGTAGGAACAATAATTCGGATAGCTAAAAGATCAAAGATTTCTTCAAAATTAACTTTTCTTTTAACAATTTTTTTATAAATGCTATAAATATTTTTGACACGTCCTTTAATAGTGTAATTTTTAAGTTGGTGGTTGTCTAAAAGAGATTGGATATTGGTAATAATTTTGGTAATGGATTCTTCACGTTGTTGTTTTTTTAACCGTATTAAATTAGAAACACGGTAATATTCTTGAGGAAAAGCATATCTTAGAGACAAATCTTCTAATTGTGATTTAATTTCAAAAAGTCCTAAACGATGTGTTAAAGGAGCATGAATTTCTAAGGTTTCTTTGGCAATGCGTAATTGTTTTTCTGAAGGCATCGCATTTAAAGTTTGCATATTATGCAAGCGATCAGCAATCTTTAAAATAACAACTCTAATGTCTTTGGCCATCGCTAAAAACATTTTTTGTTGATTATCGGCGTGTCCTTGATTTTTGTGAAAAGCAATTTTAGTAAGTTTGGTTGCTTGATAAACTAAATAAGCTACATCTTCGCCAAATAAAGAAGTTAAATCTTGCATAGTAGCATTAGCATCTTCCAAAACGTCGTGGAGCAATCCTGCTATTAAAGTATTAGGTTCGCTGTTTAATTGTGCCAAAATTTTAGTCACTGCACAAGGATGAATAATATAAGGTTCTCCTGTAAAACGCGTTTGACCGTGATGTTTTTCTTTCGAAAAAAGATAGGCTTGAGTAATTTTTTGCAAAATGGTGGCATCTTGAATATTTTTGGAAATCACAACCATTAAATCTTGATATAACTTATCTTTTTCTAAAGTTAAATAAGATTTTAAAATCATCTTATCACCTTCTTTTTTTAAGGATTTGCAAAAAAAACAAAAAGAAAATAAAAGAAATGAAAATAATAAATTAAGTGTATAGTCTTTTTGTGCCTCGAAAATAAACTTCTTTAATAACACCTGCACCACAACAAATATTTTTATCATAAAAAGCACATATTTGCCCTGGAGTTACTGCTTTAATTGTTTGAGGATAATTAATTTCTAAGTTTTTTTGGTCTATCCAAGTTAAAATAACATCTTGATTGGGTTGGCGGTAGCGCATTTTGGCTTGCAAGTGCCGATTGGTTTTTTTCCCGCGCCAAACAATATCACCAATTAAGGCTTTGTCGCTGTATAAATAAGGATGTGTGCTACCTTTTTCTACGTATAAAGTGTTAGTTTGAAGGTGTTTTCCCACGACAAACCAAGGTTTTGGGCTGGGAACCTCACCCAAACCTAAATTTTTGCGTTGACCTATGGTATAATACATTACTCCTTTGTGATGTGCTAAAAAAGTACCATCCAAAGTTTTAATATCACCTTTTTGAGTGGGTAAATAGTTACTTAGAAATTGAAAAAAATTTCTTTCACCAATAAAACAAATCCCTGTTGAATCTTTTTTAGTGGCATTAATTAAATTATTGTTTAAAGCAATTTGGCGTACTTCTTGTTTGGTGAGATGACCCAAAGGAAACAAAATATTTTGTAATTGTTTAGTTGTTAGTTGTGATAAAAAATAAGTTTGATCTTTGTTTGAATCCACAGCACAAGCAAGTCGCGGCACTAATTTTTGGTCCGAAAAAGTTTCATATATGATGTTAGCATAATGTCCCATAGCAATATATTGGGGGGCTAATTGTGTTGTTGCATAATCAATAAAAGCTCTAAATTTAATTTCATTATTACACAAAATATCAGGATTCGGAGTAAGATTATTTTCAAATGATTTAATAAAAGATATAAAGACTTTTTGCCAATATTCTTCAATAAAATCAACACGATGCAATTTAATTCCTAGTTGTTCAGACACTTTTAAGGCATCTTTATAATCGCGTTCTTGCGGACATATGTCATTTAAATTTGGATTACCTTGGATATCAAAATTAAGATTACTATCCCAATTACGCATAAAAACTGCTTCTACCAAATAACCTTGTTTTTTTAAAAGAAAAGCAGCAACAGCACTATCAACTCCGCCTGATAAACCAACCACAACTTTTGTCATTTTTTGCTCCTTTGCTTTGTTTTTAAGGTGTTTTGGTGTTGTATATTTTTGGAACTTTGATTTATTACTTTTTATTCTTGTCTTTGTAGATAAATAGGCAACAAAAATTCATTTCTGGGTGAAAGACTATTTTCTAAAACTTTAGGACCTGGCGGCATATTTTGTCTTTTAAATTGGGTTTGATAAAAAGTTTTAAGATATGAAACAACTAATTGATTACTTTTTTCTGGACTCAAATCAAAGGCAATTTGCAATAACCAAGCAATTTTGGTTTTGGTAAAACCTTTTTTGATACGGCAACAAAGAATAAAATCTTCCATAATTAATTTTTGATTAATGTTTTCTTGTACTAATTTTTGATATAATTTTTTTAAGTTAGGTGTAATTTGTAAATGGTTGTTTTCTAAATGATAAAGTAATAATTCTTTAACTAAAACATTAGGAACACCAGCATTGACATTATAAATGTGGTCGTAATGACTGCGAGGATTATTTTTGCCTAAAGCCATGTCTGAAAAATTATTATTTTCTAACAACAAAAACTTTTGCGTTTGGGAAGCTAATTCCTTTAAAAAAACTTGATCTAGGTCTTTGGGAAAAGAAGCAAGTTCGTTGGGCGAAATAGAAATGTTGTTAATATCATGGACTAAAGTAGCTGTTTCATTTGTTTCGCTTGTGTTGTTTGTGGCGTGGATTAAATTAGTAGTGTTATCATTTTTGTCCAGTCCCAAAAAGGATAAAAAATCTTTTTTCTTTAAAAAACTACTTTCACAAATGTGACAAACTCCTTTGGTTTGTAAAAAATCTTTGAGGAGTTGATAATGAGTTTGGTTGGTAAAAAGAAGTGGATTTAGGATTATAATGAAATCTTCTAACGGTTTTTTCAATAAGGAAAAACTTTGAAAAGCAACTACTAAAGTTAATAAATCTTTAATATTTTCAGTAATTTCTACAATTATTTTGGCATTAAAATTGCTAAGTTTGGTTTTAAGTGCTAATACTTGGATTTCGTTTGCCAACTTTAAGTGCGAAGCGACATTTGATTGAGGAATAAAAGGTGTTTGATTGATTGGTTTTTCAAAATAATAATGAGGCGTTTCTTTAAGTTCAAAATAAGCTTTCAAAAAAGGATATTGTTTGCCTATTCTTTGGTCACCATAAGTAGTATCAATTCTTCTTTGAAATTTAATTAAATCAACACAAACATCCACTACTAAACTTACATCTTGATTAAATAAATCTTTTTCGGCAACCATTTCGCCTAACAAAGCAGCCATTTTGTGGTTAGAAAATAAATTATCAACAGTGGATTCAGTAATTCCACTACTGGTATAAAAATAACCTCCAATTTGTTTACGCGAATGATCAAGAACGGCATTTTTTCTTAAATCAAGTTTGCCTATGTGATCGGGTGAAGCAGAAGGATTAAAAATTAAATGAGCGCCGTTTAAGGAAAGTAGATCACCAGGAGAAAAGACAGTCCATAAATCTTGACAAATTTCTACTCCAAAAATAAGATCAAATTGAGAATTAATAAATAAAACATCTCCAAAAGGAACTGTTTGACCCAAAATTTGGATATATTGTGATTCGCAGGTTTTACCTGATTGAAACCATCTTTTTTCATTAAATTCTTTATAATTGGGAATAGTTTTTTTAGGTGTTATTCCTAATATTTTATCTTTTTGAATGATAACTGCTACATTAAATAAAACTTCATGCAAAGCAAGAGGCATACCAAAAATATAAACTCCTTCAAAAGAATTATTTTTTAAAAGCCAATCTAGAGCTTGAAAATTTTGTTCTAAAAAAGTAGTTTCAAAAAAAAGATCTCCTGCTGTATAACTACTTAAACAAAGTTCGGGGAATAAAACAAAACTGGATTTACTTTTGTTTAGAACATTTTGCATACTATAAGCATTTTTTAAGGGATTGCCTACTGTTAAAGGAGGACTTGCTAATTCAATTTTAATAGAATTATTTTTGTACATTTTCTTTCATTTGTTTCCTTAGTTATTCATGATTTAATACTTAAAAAATTAATATTTATGATAATTAATATTTTTTATTAAAATAACTTAATGATAAAAACTATAATTTTTATTGTTTACATTTAAATAATTTTTTTATGATATTAAATAAATTAATAAATATTTAATTTATGGTTTGTAAATGATAAAAAAATAAAACCATTATATATATTATATAATTTTTTAATAATTTTCCCAAATAAAACCTTATTATTAATAATAGTTTTGAGCAATAAAATAATCTTTATAAATACAAAATTATAATCAAAACTATTATTAATAATAAAAAATAAATAAAAAAACTAGGTTAAAAAAACCTAGTTTTTTTAAAATAGATATAATTAATGATTAATTAGTTTTTATTGTTTTTTTTAATAAAGAAAACAACACCACCAGCAACCGAAACAACTGTAACAACTACTAATGTTAAGAACCACCATGATTTATACCAAGATGTAGGAACAGTCACAACTCTATTAGTATCAATTATATAATCCAAAACTGCTAAGTTTGTAACAATAGTTGATTTATCAGTTTTGGCTGCAATTTTTACTTTTTTTGCATTTGAATCAGTTGTGTCAAGTGAAACGTCAACATTTTCGTCTATTAAAATGTCAGTATAATTTGTTGGTGCTTGAGCATTTTTTAAAGCTTTAACCACAGCGTCTAATTGTTTAGCTTCTTCATCTGACTTAAAAGTAAGTTTTTTATTGTTGATTATTCCTGCTAGTTTACTTAAATCAACAGCAGTAGCAAAAACTTGAACACTAGCAAATATTAAAACAACAGTAACAAATAAAATTAAAACTTTAGCAACTAAAGATTTTTGAGTTTTTTGATTTTGCATTATTTGTTCTCCTTTCTTTCGTTATATAATTATATGTTTTGAGTTATTTTCTAACAAAGAGTTAAAAGACAATCAAAACCTACTATTATTTTAACATGAAAAAGGAAAAATGAGAGATAATAATTAAAAAAAATAAAGCTTTATTAGTTATAAAAAATTATTCTTGTGTACCTACATCAAAGTTATTATCTTTATTTTCTTTCAAACTGGCCACAGCAGCCTCAGTTGTAATCATCAAAGCAGAGATAGAAGCAGCATTAAGAACAGCTTGACGAGTGACTTTAGTAGGATCAATTATACCTTCTTTTAAAAGGCAAACACACTTACCTTCTTTAGCATTAAAACCAAAATTTAAGGGTTGTAAAAGTTGTTGTTTTAATACATCTTTACCAGAAAAGCCTGCATTAGCAGCAATTTGATAAGCGGGCACTAAAAGACTTTGTACTACTACATCAATTCCTTGTTGTACTTCTTTATTATCAGATACTAAAGTATCTTTTAATTCTTGATACACCTCAACTAAAGCTTTTCCGCCACCAACTACAATTCCTTCAGTAATAGCAGCTTTAGTAGCATTAAGAGCATCTTCAATACGTAATTTTTTATCTTTTAATTCAGTATCAGTTGCAGCACCAACTTTAATTAAAGCAACTCCTCCTGATAATTTAGCTAATCTTTCTTGCAAATTTTTAGTTTCATAATCAGAAGTAGAATTTTTAATTTGAGTTTTTAACATTTGAATACGTTTTTCTAATTCAGGACTTTTAAAATTACTTATCAAAGTAGTATTATCTTTTTTAATAATAACTTTGTTTATATTCCCTAAATCATCTATTTTTAAATCTGCTAACTTCATATTAAGATCTTTAAAAACAAAATTAGCTTTTGTAAGTACTGCAATATCTTTTAACATTTCTTTTTGATTATCACCAAAACCAGGAGCATTAGTTACAACCACATTAAAAGTTCCTCTTAATTTATTAGCTACCAAAACCCCTAACACTTCATTTTCAACTGATTCAGCTACAATTAACAAAGGTCTAGATGCTTTTACTACTTCTTCTAAAATAGGTACAATTTCTTGCACAGTACTAATTTTATGATCAGTTATTAAAACTAACGCATTTTCTAAATGTACTGTCATACTTTCTCTATCAGAAACAAAATAAGGAGAAGCATATCCTTTATCATACTGCAATCCTTCAACAACTTCTAATTCTGTTTCAAAACCTTTAGATTCATCAACATTAATAACTCCATCTTTACCTACTTTTTGCATCGCTTGGGCAATAATTTTACCAATTTCTTGACTACCTGATGAAACAGAAGCCACATTTTGAATATCTTCTTGGGCGTCTACTTTTTTAGATTTAGCTAAAAGTTGTTTGGCAACTGTTAATGAAGCTAACTCAATTCCTTCTTTTACTAAAACAGGATTAGCTCCTGCATCAATTGCATCAAACCCAAGATGAATCATACTTTGGGCTAAAACAGTTGCTGTAGTTGTTCCATCTCCTGCTTTATCATTAGTTTTAGAAGCTACTTCATATACTAACTTTGCTCCCATATTTTGATAAGGATTTTTTAATTCAATTTCTTTTGCAATAGAAACACCATCATTTACAATAGCAGGTGATTCGTATGCTTTTTCTAAAATAACATTACGTCCTTTAGGTCCTAAAGTAACTTTAACAGTATTTGCAATTGCATCTACTCCTTGTAATAAAGCTTTTCTTGCTTCCTTGCCATAAAGTATTTTTTTACTCATTTGATTACTCCTTATTTGTTGATTTATTAATATTTTTATGATTTTAAAAAAGATTTAAAATATTTTATTTTTGTTTATTAATATTTAGTTTATAATGATTTATCTTATCTACATTATCTTATTTAATTTGTGCCAAAATATCTTTTACGGCAACAATTAAATAATCTTTTTCTCCTAAAGTAACTTTGCTACCAGAATAGCTTTTATAAACCACTTCATCATCTTTTTTTAAACCTTCAACTTTGGAACCTACTCCAACAACAACCCCAACAGAGGATTTTTCTTTTTCTGATAAAGCCAAAATAATTCCGCTAGCTGTTTTGGTTTCTTCCATTTTTAATTTTAAAATAACATTGTCATGTAAGGGGATAATTGTTTTTTGTTTCATGATTAAACTCCTTTTAATTTAGTAATTTATTATAGTAAATCTAATATTTTTATAATGATTTCATTTTAGCACTAAATAATTTCAGTGCCAAAAGCAATTTTATTATATCATAAGATTTCATAATTGGCAAGTGTTAAAAGAATTAATTAGGTTTGGGAGGATTCAAAAAATTATTTTATGTTTGTGGTAAATATTGTTAAATTATCTTATTGGAAATTGCAACAAAATTTTTTATTTATGTGATTATATTTATTTATATTATTGTTTTTTATCATAAAAATAAGTTTGATAAATAACCTTTAATCTTGGATTAAGATAAATAACACAACCTAATAATAATAAATTACAAGTAATAACTGTTTCTAAATTAAGAACAAAAATAATAATAAAAGAAGTTATTCCATTAGCAAACAAAATATTATGATAGGGATTATATTTTAGAATATATTTAATACTTGGCAAATAACATAAATAACCATTTATAGCATAAAAAAAAGTATGAATTAACATAATTATAATTAAAATGATTAATAAACGTATAATATTTTTTTTATTAATATTAAAATGACTTAAATCTTTACAATATAACAATCCTGTAAAAGACCAAGATAAAAGAGGTATTAAAGTTTTTAAAAGATAATTCATTATGACAAAAGCTACTTTATTAATATTTATTTTTGAAAGTAAAAAAATATCATAATCAGCTAAAATCCAAAAATGCCCCAAAGTAGTTACAAATTCACAAAAAAGATAAATAAGAAGCATTAAATAAGCTTTCTTAAAACCAAAGAAAAAACCTAAATAAAATAAAGGTACTAAAGCAAGATTCAAATAAGCTTTATAAGTTAAAGGAGACCTAAAATAATCATAGAATCCTATTTGTTTAGAAAGATGAAATAATATAAGAGCTAAAGCAAGTATATGAGCTGCTAGAATATATTTATGTAAAGTCTTTTGAGTATTTTGGGCGATTGACGAATACAAAATATTGCTCCTTTTAGTTTTTTAATATACTCGATAAATTTATTTTTAAGAAATTATTTTATCACTTTTATCATCTCAATTATAACATATATCAAAATACAATAACATAATGTTAATATAAATAATTTATTCCCATTATCCCAACCAGATAAAAAAATTATTAATTAAGAATAAAAAAATAATGGATATAAAATATCTATTATTGACTATAATTATTATTTAATTGCATTTATTATAAAAGATTTATAAATATAGATAATTATATTTATCGATAACTATTATAATCTAATCTCTATATGTGTTTAATTTTTCTATTCCTCCATAAATGTTTGAAAGGTTTGAACTGTTCCAAAAGTTTAGACACTTTTTATTTTTTAAAATTATTCTTTAAGACTAACTATTAAGTTAGTCTTTTTTTTCTTTTCTAAGACTAAAAAAAATAATTTCCTCTCTTTTCTAAAAACGTTTTTAGTAAGGAATTAAACGTTAAGACAAGAATTATTTAAAGAATTTTTAAAAAATAAAAAGAATTTAGAAATTCGTAATCAATTAATCGCACTTTATTTACTTTTGGTAAAAAAACTAGTTTATCAATTTAAATATTATCCGCGTGTCCTTCAAAAAGAGGATTTATACCAAGAAGGGGTTTTAGGATTAATCAAAGCCCTAAATAATTACCAAGATTTCGGTTATGACTTTATCGCTTATGCTACTCCAACCATCAAATCGGAAATAAGAGAAATAATAAGAAAAAGTCATTCGCCTTCAATCCCACAAAAAAATCATAAAAAGGATAATCTTTCTTTTCGAGAAGAATTTTATGAACCATATCAAATAAATAAATTAAATCCTCATCCATTATGGTTAAAACAAGTTAAGCATGAAAATTTTTTAAAAAAAATGAAAGCTAAATTAAGTGAAAACGAATTTCAAATTATCCATTTAAGTTTTGGCGTTCCTTTAGGAAATATCAATGAAGATTATCAAAAATGTTATACCAATGCTGAAATAGCTGAAAAACTCAATTTATCTTTAAAACAAGTAGAAAATATTAAAAACATCGCTATCAAAAAATTAAAAAAACAAAAAAACGTTAACCTTTCCCGTCCGTAATGACGTTAAACTATAAGTTTTCGACGTTATACCAAGAAGATGGGTGAAAATTTAAAGTCTCATATAACGTACATAAGGTAACAGTTACACCAGTAAAAGATAACTGAGT
>CAMOAP010000032.1 GCA_946577115.1 uncultured Acholeplasmataceae bacterium
ATAAAAAAATAAAAAAATACCTACAAACATCATTTATTAAAACAATATTTAAAATCTCATTTGCATTTTTATTTTTTTTAGTGTATAATTTAAGTAATTATGATTTTGTGATAAATATGAATTTCTTAAAAAAATTTTAAATAATTATTTATCAAAACAATAATAATTAAAGATTAAAACAAAAAGTAAATTTTTCACAAAATAGATCAAAAAAACTAAGAAAGGAGCCAAAATGAAAACCTCAAATCAAGTTTTAATTGAAATTAAAAAATTATCCAAAAACTTTTCTATCAAAAAAAACTTTTTAAAACCAGATACCTTACTAAAAGCCAATCAAAATATTAATTTATCCATTTTCAAAGGCGAAACATTAGCCGTAGTTGGAGGTTCTGGTTCAGGAAAATCAACTTTAGGACAAATTCTTCTACAACTTGTAAAACCTACTTCAGGCAATGTTTTTTATCACAAAGAAACAACCAACAAAGATAAAGAAGCCAAGGAAAAAAAGACAAAAGAAATTGAAGAAATTGATTTAACTACTTTAAGTAATAAAGAAAAGCGCTTTTTAAGAAAAGATTTACAAATTATTTTCCAAGATCCTTTTTCTTCTCTTAACACTCATCTCAAAATATCAGATATTATTGGCGAAGGGCTTTTAATCCACAAAATAACAAAAGGTAAAAAAGACCCGAAATATCAAACAATGATTCTATCTATCATGAAAAAATGCGGCATCGACACTTCTCTTTATGATCGTTATTCCGATCAACTTTCAGGGGGGCAAAGACAAAGAATTGCAATTGCAAGAGCTTTAATCATTAAACCTAAATTTGTTGTTTGCGATGAAATAGTATCAGCATTAGATGTATCAATTCAAGCCCAAATTTTAAACCTTTTAAATGATTTAAAAAAAGATTATCAAATAACTTTCTTGTTTATTACTCATGATTTAGGAGTTGCTCGTTTTTTAAGTGACCGCATCTGTGTAATGCATTTAGGAAAAGTAATTGAAATAGCACCTTCAGAAAGTATTTTTAAAAATCCTTATCATCCCTACACCAAACAACTTCTAAATGCTATACCTAAATTAAAAACTCAAAATAAAGCCTTAGAAGAAATGCCAATCACCTACGAAACTAACAAATTTAGATTTTTATTTCACACTCAAAAACAAGACCTAGAATGGTATCAAGTAGCCCCTAATCATTTTATTTCTTGCACTTTAAAAAATAAAACTACTAAAACATAAAGGAGTAAAATATGAGTTTATTAAAAGTTAGCAATCTACATACTTATTTTGAAACCCAAAAAGGTTTAATTAAAGCAGTTCGTGGTGTTTCTTTTGAAGTCAAAAAAGGAAAAACTTTAGGAATAGTAGGAGAATCTGGTAGTGGTAAAAGCCAAACTGCAATTTCTATTCTCAAATTATTTGAAAAAAACCAAAAAATTTACCAAGGTGAAATTACTTTTGAAAACCGTATTATTTCTCAATTTAGTGAAAAAGAAATGCAAAAAATCAGAGGAAACGAAATTGCTATGATTTTCCAAGATGCCATTTCTAGCCTTAACCCTGTTTTTAAAATTAAAAATCAAATTATAGAAGTTATAATGCTCCATCAAAAACTTGATTATAACCAAGCTTATCAAAAAACTCTTGATATTTTGGAAAAAGTCCAAATTCCTAATACCCAAAGAGTAATGAATTCATATCCTCATCAACTTTCAGGCGGAATGTGTCAAAGAATAATGATTGCTATGGCATTAGTTTGTAAACCTAAACTTTTAATTGCTGACGAAGCAACTACTGCCCTAGATGTAATTGTCCAAAAAGAAATTCTTAATTTAATTGCTTGTCTAAAACAAGAACAAAACACTGCTGTTTTATTTATCACCCATGATTTAGGAGTAGTTTCTCAAGTATCCGATGATATTATTGTCATGTATCAAGGACAAATTGTAGAAAGTGCCAAAACATCCCAAATATTAAAAAATCCCAAACATCCCTACACTAAAAGCTTACTTAATAATTTTTTAAAAACTGGGGTTGATTATCATAATGTTTAGTTTGGTTTTATCTTAATTATATAGTTATTACAAAACATATGATTAAAATATAATTAAACCATAAATTTAATTAAAAATTACAATATTTTATAAAAATTTAAAGAAGAAAATAAAATTATATGATAAAAAAACAAAATATTAAATTATGGATATTAGTTTTTGTAGCTATTTTGATTATTGTTATTTTTACTTATCACTTAATTAAAGATTCAATAGCAAATAAAGACAATACAACTATCAAAATAGCTTCTAATACCGATATTAATGGTCTAGATCCCACTAAAAAAGAATTAAGCCAAACAGCTGTAGGAAATCGTTTTTTTCGTTGTATCCATGATACTTTATTATCAGTGGAAATTGATGAACACAATAATGAAAAAATAATTACTAAATTAGTGGATAAGTTTGAAAAAAAAGGCAAAGAAATTACTTTTACATTAAGGAACAATGCATATTTTCATAACGGCGAAAAAGTAACATTCGAAGACATTGAATTTTCGATTAATAGAGGAAAAGACAATAAAAATGATGTTTATAGTTTTGTTGAAAATATTCAAAAAATAAATAATATTCAATTTAAAATCACCTTAAAAAATGATGTAGTTTTTTGGGATTTTTATTTCACTCATTTTATTAGAATCTTAAACAAAACAGCTGTAGAAAAAAATCCTAATGAAGGCCTTAAAATTGGTACAGGTCCATACAAATTAAAAGAATGGGTACCAAATGATTTTATCTTATTAGAACGTTTTGACAAATATTATAATGAAAAAACTCGCAAAAATGCTCCTGAAAAAATATTAATAAAAATTATACCAGATCCAGATACTGTTTTACAAGAAATAGAACAAGGAAATATTGATGCTACTTTTAACTATCCAGCTGAAAGAATTACAGATTTAGAATCGCAAAAATTATCAAACATTAAAATTATTGAAGGCGAAGGCATTTCTGCTCAATATTGTTATATTAATAAACAATCTACACCTTTAGAAGTGAGAAAAGCTATCACAAAATCTTTAGATATTCCTAAATATATTAAAGATTTACAATTAAAATCAAATCCTTTAGAAAGTTATATTCCGGATGGTTTAATAGGGTATGATAAAAACTTGAAACATCATCCAACCAATATTGAAGAGGCAAAAGAAATAATTAAAACACTTCCAATAGAAAACAAAACATTAAAATTAGGAATAGCCCAAAACAAACCCTTAGATTTAGCCAAAAAAATAGTAGAAGGTTTAAGGGAATTAGGTTTTACGGTCGAATTAGAACAAATGGAATTTAATGCTCTTATAGAAAAATCAATAAATACCAATGATTTAAATATATTATTTATGGGAGAAAATTACGATTTAAAATACAGTCATAAAGTTTTATGTGATTATTTTATACAAGGAAAAGGTTATAATTTTTGTCATGTAGATGACAAAGATGCAAATGAAATAAAAAATAATTTAGAAGCCGCTTTAACAGCTGAAGATTCAAAAAAATTTGAAAAATCAGTTAAAGATGTAAATAAATACATTCACGACCAATTTTATATCATTCCTTTATATTCTTCAAAAAATTTCGCCCTTACAACTAACAAAATCCAAAAGGGACTCAAAACCAATAAATTTGGTTATTTTGATATTACTCAAATAAAAAAAATATAATACAAAATAAAATAATTAAGTAACGAATTTGTTTTATAAATATTAAGATTGTGAGGTTTATTTTGGTTCAATATATTTGTAAAAAAATTTTTTACGCTTTTACTATTTTTATTGCAGTTATAATAATTAGTTTTTTTGTCGTTGTTTTAATTCCTGGAGACCCTATTTCTGCTATGTTTGAACAAAAACAACCAAGCCCAGAAGAAAGACATCGCATAACACAAGAACTAGCTTTAAATCAAAGCTTTTCCCAATATATACAAAAAATATTTTCTAAATTTGATTTTGGAAAATCTTATCATAAAAATCAAAGACCAGCTTTAGAACTTTTTTGGGAAAGTTTTACAAAAACCTTTCAATTAGCTTTTTTTAGTTGTTTAATAGGCTCTTTATTGGGTATTTTATTAGGTACCTTATCAGTCTTTTTTGATAACACCAAAAAAAGCATTCTATTAGAATTTTATGCTATTTTAATGATTTCTACTCCTGCTTTTATTATAGGATATCTATTACGCGTTTATTTAGCTACCAATAGAGGTATTCCTATTTTTGCTATTTCAGGATGGAATAATTTAAAATGCAAAATTTTACCTATTTTAACTCTATCTTTGGTAATTAGTGGTTCGGTATTAAAAACTACCAAAACCAAAATACAAGAATGTTTAGCACAACCATATATTAAAACAGCCTATGCTAAAGGATTATCAAAAAAAAACATTATTTTTAAACATGCCCTAAAAAACGCTTTAATCCCTATTATTGCTCATATTGGCTTACTATTTAGTTTTTTAATTAGTGGTTCTATTATAACAGAAAAAATATTTAACATAAGAGCAGTAGGAACTTTAATGTTAGAATCTTTTGAAAATAGAAATTATCCTGTACTTCGTTGTTGTATTATTTTATTAGCTTTATTTGTAGCTATTTTTAATTTATGCCTAGATTTAGTTTATTTTTGGTTAAATCCTAAAATAAGCAAAGGGGGTAAAAACCAATAGAAGGAGGCAATAAATTTGAATATTAATAAAAAATATCTATTCTTTTTTTCTAGCAAAAATCAAATAACTAAATTTTTGCAAAATAAAAATATTGTAATTGGATGCTCTTTTTTAACTATTTTAATGTTAACTATTTTAATAATACCTTATCTACCTTATGATTATAAACCTTTTAATTCCCAAAACCAAAAACCTTTACAACAAATCAGTTGGAATCATTTAATGGGCACTGATTCTACTGGATATGATTTATTTAGTCTTATTTTAGCAGGCGCCAAAATTACTTTACAAATAAGTTTTTTTGCTGTTATAATTAGTGCTTTTATAGGTGGTTTTTTAGGAATTATATCTGGTTATTTTTGTGGTATATTTGATATTATTATTAATTTTATATGTGATATTTTAGTAGTATTTCCTGATATTATTTTAGCTATTTTAATTATGTGTTTTTTCAAAAAAGGGATTATTGCTTTAATTATTGTTTTGAGCATTTCTCATATGCCTACTTTTATTCACTCTATGAGAACTAACACTATGCAAATCAAAACTAAAAGTTTTATTCAAGCATCCAAAGCTTTAGGAGCAACACACACACATATTATTTACAAACATATTTTATCCCACATATTAGCTCCTTTTATAACCAGAATAATAATTAGTATGAGCAGCATTATTTTAGCTATATCAGCATTAGGAATGATTGGTTTAGGTCTTGATCCTAATGTTCCTGAATGGGGCAGAATTTTATTTGAAAGTAAAAGCCATTTTAGATTCCATCCTCATTTATTTTTTGGACCTTTCGTTGTCATTTTATTAACTAGTTTATCCTTTAATTTAATAGGCCAAGGATTAATCCAACTTTTCAACCCAAAAGACAAACATTAAAATTTAAAAAAAGAACAAAAACAACCAAACCAAAAAAACCACAAATTAAAAAAGGAATCCTTATATGTCACTTAATTATCACAAATTAGAACAAAGATTTGAAAAAATTGGTCGTTTAGAAAATATTATCAAAATATTACACTGGGATATGGCCTGCAACATTAAAAAAGGATCTCGAGAAAGTCGTACTTTGGAAATCATTGATTTAACACAAATTATCAAAAAACTATTAACTTCCCCAGAAACCAAAAATTGGCTTTCACAAACACAACAAAAACAAGAAACTCTCAATTCTTGGCAAAAAGCTAATCTACGAGAAATAAAATCCAAAATACAATCAGGAGAAATAATCCCTGAAGAACTAGAAAATAATTTAATTTTAGCAACTACAAAATCCGAGCTAATGTGGAGACAAGCCAAAAAAAATCATGATTATAACAGCTTCAAACCTTATTTTAAAAAAGTACTCAATTGCACCAAAGAAATAGCAAAAATCCGATCCCAAAAATTAGGCTTATCTTTGTATGATACTCTAATCGATCAATACGACCCTGAAATGACTGCTACAAAAATAAAACAAATATTTAAGGTAATCAAAGAAAAATTACCAGCTTTAATGAAAACCATTTTGCAAAAACAAGAACAAGAAAAACACCTTTACAAAGATATTGCAATGCCTTTAGAAAAACAAAAAAAATTAAATCAAATAATTATGCCAAAAATAGGATTTGATTGCAATTATGGTCGCCTTGATGAATCAATACACCCTTTTTGTGGAGGCACTCCTTATGACGTTCGCCTTACTTCCAATTATAATACAAACAATTTTTTAGATAGTTTTTTAGCAACTATACACGAAGTAGGACATGGTTTATACTCCCAAAATTTACCCCAACAATATAAAAATCAACCAGTAGGCAATCCAAGAAGCTTTTCTTTTGATGAAAGCCAATCTTTATTAATGGAAAAACAAGTTGCTAAATCTCAAGAATTTTTAACTTACTTAGTAGATATTTTAAAGACGGAATTAAATTTTTACAATCCTTCATTAACTCCACAAAATTTATTTAAACAAGCCAATCAAGTAAAACCTGATTTTATTCGTATTTATGCTGATGAAGTAACTTATCCTTTCCATGTTATTTTACGTTTTGAAATTGAAGAATTATTAATTTATGATCAGTTATCTTTGGATGATTTACCTCACTTTTGGAATTATAAAATGAAAGAATATCTTGGAATTACACCACCCAATATAGGGCTTGGATGCTTGCAAGATATTCACTGGCCGCAAGGAAGTTTTGGTTATTTCCCTAGCTATTTAAATGGAGCTATTTTGGCATCCATGATAATGAAAAACGTTAAACAAGCAAATCCCAATATTAAAGATGGTTTTAAAACAGGAAAATTTGAAACTTTAAATCAATATTTAAACCAAAAAATAAGAAACTGGGGTTCTTTTTATACCAACCAAGAATTTGTTTTTAAAACCACAGGCATGCCCCAAATTAACCCTGAAACCTTTTTACAATATTTAGAAAATAAATATTTGAATAATTAAAAAATTTCATAATATAAAAAAAGACTCTTTTAAAAAGAGTCTT
>CAMOAP010000033.1 GCA_946577115.1 uncultured Acholeplasmataceae bacterium
GGTTGGTTTTGTTTTGTCGCAAAAAAGATACAAATAAATAAGTAGTTGTCATAAAGACAATAATATTACTTACAAAAGTACTTAAACCACATTGAGTAGCATCAGAAATTGTAACATCTAAATTTAATTGGGGCAATATATCATGCAAAAACCATAAAATAGTTATTCTTAAAACAACTCTTAAAAGATTAATTACAAAAATAAGATTAGCATTTTTTTTATAAGATGCGGCATAACCCATCATTAAAGTAGTCCATACAGAAAAAAACAAAGAAGTTTGTTCCCAATTAAGGATTTCTTTAAAGGATGTTATTTCTTTTTTGGTAAAATCTTTTTCAGGTTTTAAGGCACGCAATAATTGTTCACCAAAAAATTGATTTATAAATACTCCAATAATTCCTATAATAATAGTAATTACAATAACATTTTTAAAGATTTTAAAAGTTTTGCTATTACTTTGAAAAGTAACACTTTGAGATACCATAGCAGATTGACTATCTTCAAAAGAATTAGAAATAGCATAAAAAATACCATTGACTGCCATAACAAATCCAAAAATATCTATTAAGTTTTCTTGATTTTTGGTAAAATAACTGTCCATCATAACAAGAATAATGAGTTTTCCAATTTCATAAGTAGATTTAGCAATAATTAATGTTCCTGCTAATTTAAGGATAGTTTTTACTGTACGTTTAGAAAAGACTAGGTTTTTTAATTGCAACTTAAAAATATTTTTAGAACTAAACATACAATAAAAAGTGACCAAAGTAAGTAATAAATTAGAAATTAAATCAGCTAGGGCTAAATCAATTAAATTAACTTGGTTTTGTTTGGTTGCTTTAAAAGCAAAAGAAATACTAATTCTTGTAATAATAAAACAAATATTAAGGATTAAAACAAATCTAGTTTTTTCCTTGGCGCGTTCCAATCCAATAAAAACTGTATTCATAGTAATAGCTACAAAAGTAATTAAAATAAGATAATAATATGTAAGTCCGTGTTGGCTGTGATAACTTTTATTTAAAAATATATCTCCAAATGGATCTGGTAAAAGGACACCTAAACCAAAAACCACTAAAAAGAATAAAGAAGAAATAATTGCCAATAAAAAAGATAGGTTAGCATAATGTTTGGCTTTGGTAAAATTCTTTTTTTTATATTCCCTAGCTACTAAAATAACACTTGCTCCACCCAAAGCTATAGAAATACTTTGCAAAATTTTTTTAATTTGCGCTATATAAGAAATGGTTTTATCTAAATTGGTGATGGAATTAGGTTCGCTGCCAATAATATAAAAATCAATAGATATCGATAATTGTTGAAATAACCAATAAATAGCAATGGGAAAAGTAAGAATAATTAAATTGATCCAAATAGGTCTTTTAAATGATTTAGGGGTTTGGTTGGCAGGTTTGGAAAGGTGTGGCAAATGATTTTTTTCAGTAGACATAAATATACTCCGTTTTATTTTTTTTTATTATTTATATCAAAATCAATTTTGATTTATAAAAGTTAATTTTGATAAATACAATATTTTATTCTACAATCATGTTACAACAATTTAGCTAATGCATTAAATAATTCATTTTTTTCATAAGTTTTTTTAAAAAGATCACAAAAAGTAGTGTAATTCAAATTAAGTCCGCAAGTGCCAACAGCACAATTAAAAATATTTTTTTTCAATAAAGAAACGGCATAACTTCCCATGCTAAAAGCAAGCAATAAGTCTTCTGCAGTGGGTTTACCACCTCTTTGAATGTGTCCCAAAACTTGGTATCTAGTTTCAAAACCGCTGTAATTTTCTACCTCTTTGGCTAAACTCACAACATCAAAAATGTTTTCAGTGACAACTACAATAGCATGTCTTTGGTTTGCTTGGCGCAAAGCTTTAATTTTTTGGCAAATAGTTTGTTGTGATAAAAAATGTTCACGAGTAACAATAACGTCTGCTCCTGCAGCAAGCCCACCAAATAAAGCCAAATATCCTTTGTGGCGTCCCATCACTTCAATAATGCTGCATCGGTTGTGAGAAACAGAAGTATCGCGCAATTTTTCAATGGCATCTACAATATTATTGAGGGCAGTGCTAAATCCAATAGTAAAATCCGTGGCGCAAATATCATTGTCAATAGTTGCTGGCAGTCCTACGCATTTGATGCCAAGTTCGTGTAATTTGTATGCTCCTTTATAAGAACCATCACCACC
This sequence comes from uncultured Acholeplasmataceae bacterium, assembly GCA_946577115.1. GTDB lineage: Bacteria > Bacillota_I > Bacilli_A > Acholeplasmatales > Acholeplasmataceae > Phytoplasma. The sequence continues at coordinate 2,206 of CAMOAP010000033.1, forward strand.
AATTACAACTAATTTATCAATTCCTAAAGTTTGTAAATTTTTTGCACATTGTTTGCGCACATCTAAATTATTTTGAAAATCTAAAAAACGAGCAGTTCCCAAAAAAGTACCCGATACGTTAAGAACGCGAGGAAATGTTTGGGGATTTAAGAGTTCAATTTGGTTATTAAAAAGCCCTAAATAACCGTCTTTTACACCGAAAACTTCAAATCCTTCTTTGGCGCTTTCAAAAACTACAGCACGAATTGCTGCATTCATTCCAGGAGCATCGCCTCCTGAAGTTAATACAGCAATTTTTTTGTTTTCTTTTGT
>CAMOAP010000034.1 GCA_946577115.1 uncultured Acholeplasmataceae bacterium
TTAAACATTTATTATTTTTATTTATTTTTTTTGCTGAATTTTTATTTTTTGATATTCAAAGCAATGATTTGCTTTTTTAACCATATTTAATCAAAAAAAATATGAGCTTTTTACAAAATTACTATAGGAGTCATATATGTTTCCTTTGCTGGCCAATTTAATTACTGTTTTTAGGATTATTTTAGTGTTTGTGCTTTTGCCTTTGATGTGTGTAAGTGAGCCTGAATTTGCTAATATTTTGACTTTTCAAAGTATTTTTATATTGGCCGCTATTACTGATTATTTGGATGGTTATATAGCTAAAAAATATCATCAACAAACTGTTTTTGGTAAGTTTTTTGATCCTATTGCGGATAAATTATTAGTTATTATAACGCTTTTTTATATTTGTCAATGTCGTTTATCTGCTACGCAAGGAACGTTTTTATTTGCAGATACTCAAATGCCTAAAAATTTTTTTACTGCTGTTATTATGATTATAGTGATTAGAGAATTTTTAGTAACAGGAATAAGATTGGTAGTTTCTAATAAAGAAGGAGTTGTTATTATTGCATCTTTTTGGGGTAAAACCAAAACAGTTTTTACTTTTGTTGCCATAATTTGCCTTTTTTTTGGTCTGTATACGTCTTCTATTTTTGATTTTGATGAAGATTTAAAAAAATTGTTTGAATATCTAAGTAATATAGGTGATATTTGCTTATTTGTTTCAGTTGTTTTAACTATTGTTTCTGGATTGGATTACTTTTTTAAAAATTATAAAATTATTCGTAAAAATTTTGCTCCTGAGTAATTAATTTTTTTGATATTTATTTTGTGACTATATTTTTTATTATATTTTAAAATTTTCTTCTCATTTCTCTTTCTATATTAAAAAATTTTTAATAATTATTTTATCTTGTTTTTTTATCTTTATTATTTTCATTACAATATTTAAAAAATTATATTTCATCAAAACTCAAATAAAAAACCCAAGTAAAAGTATTTAGGCCAAATACACAAAATCAAAACAATTTAGAAGACACCATTAAGGATATTAAAAAAGTTTGGCAAAGGAATTGAATTTATTTCTACTGGTTTTTGTCATTGTATATTTTCTTAGAAATTTGTGGTTATGTGGAGGTGCAAAAAGGAGTCAATGTTTCTTTTATTGATGGAGAAAAAGCCTTATACCTAGGTTATGCAAAAGCCATCGGAGTAAATATTGATAAACTTTTAATCTCACACATCTTATTCAAGGTGAAATAAGCCTTAGATATTGTTTGTAGATTAATTGCAAGTGGAAAAATTAGTTTTTTTTAGTAGTTGATTCTGTAGCAGCATTAGTTTCGGAGGCAGAATTAGTAGTCGATATGGTTAATATGGATATAGGTTTGCAATCATGAATTATGGGTTAAGTTGTGTGTAAACATTCAGTAATTATTAATAAAACTGATATAGTTTTTATATATATTAATCAATTTATAGAAAAAACAGGAATGGTTTTATTAATCCTTAAGTAACTCCTAGTTTTTGAAATTAAAAAAAGATATAATATAAGAAAAAAGCTAGCTTAAATAAGCTAGCTTTTTATATATTATTAAATTGTTATTTTTTTAATCTTTTTTGTTAATAATTAAAGTTTTGTTTTGGAAACGAATATTAGATTTGGTTTTCATTTGATTCCAAAAACGAGTTGCTACTTCAAAAATAGTTTCGTTAGTTAAGTGTTTGATATTACCAATATTTTTTCCATAAATTTGAAAATGGTCTTTTAATAATTTTAATAATACTGGCGGATTTATATTGTCTTTTTTACCTAAATTAATAACCACTTCTATAAAGTTTTTATTATTTCTTTGGTAAGAGTTGTTAGAACCATAAGAACCAAATCTAGATTCACTACTAAAACGTGATTTGGTAAAAGAATTGTTAGTAGTCATTCTTGGAGGAAGGATGTCGCTATAATTTCTTTCTTTTGGTAAAAAATTTTTCAATAATCCTTGGATAATTTGTTCAGAAGAAAAATTTTCTAATAACTTTTGTGCTAATGGATTTGGAGTAATGTTTTCGTTGTTTTTTTCAATAATATTGAATAGTTTTTTTTCTAAATCTTTGGCATTTTGTAATTTGATGCTTTGAACAGAAGGAATATCTAGTAAAGTAATTTTTTCTTTTAAGTAGTATTCTAATTTTTTAAGTTGGCTTATTTTTCTTGGACTAATTAAACTATAAGCTAAACCTTTTTTACCAGCTCTTCCAGTTCTTCCAATGCGGTGAACATAAACTTCGTCTTCATGTGGTAAGTCATAGTTAATTACCATTTTGATGTCAGAAATGTCCAGTCCTCTTGCAGCTACATCAGTTGCAATTAAGATTTTGATTTTGCCTTTACGGAAATTATTCATTACATATTGTCTTTGATTTTGTTTTAAATCGCCGTGAACTGCATCGGCTAAAAAGCCTTTGTCTTGAAGGTAGGCTGTAATTTCGTCAACATCTTTTTTAGTGTTTGCAAATAATATAGCTGAATAATCCTTTTTTAAGTCTAGTAAACGTACTAATAATTTAGCTTTGTCAACTTCTTTTACTAAAAAGTAATTTTGTTCGATTGCGTTAACTGCAATATTTTTAACAGGAACTTGTAGGATTTTAGTGTCTTTTTGGTATTTTTTTGCTATTTTTTTAATAAATGGAGGTAGAGTTGCTGAGAATAAGACAGTTTGTCTTTCTTCTGGAATCTTTTTTAAGATTGTTTCCAAAGCTTCTTGGAAACCCATTTTTAACATTTCGTCTGCTTCATCAAGAGTTAGAATTTTTAATGCGGAGAGATCGATTTTGCCTCTTTCTAGATGGTCAATTGCACGTCCAGGAGTAGCAATAATTAAATGAGGTTTAGCTTCTAAAGCTTTAAATTGTTTGGTGTAAGATTCACCACCATAAACAACAGCGATTCTTATTTCTTGATAAAATCTTAGTAATTTTTTTAACTCTTCGTATACTTGGAGAGTTAATTCTCTAGTAGGGCATAAAATTAAACTTTGGGTTTTTTGGATTTTTGGGTCAATTTTTTCGATAATGGGAATACCAAAAGCAAAAGTTTTTCCTGTTCCTGTTTGAGCTTGCCCAATTACGTCATGTCCTTTTATAATTTCTGGAATTACTAAGGCTTGAATTGGCGTAGCATCAATAAAATTTAGTTCTTTTAAAGCTTTTTTAGTTTGCTCTAAAATAGGTAATTGTTCGAATAAAATATTCATAAATTCCTCATCTTTCTTTTTAATTTAAAATTAAATTATACAGATATAAATATAAAATGTTTGCTTTGCTAAGTGAATTAAAACACTAAACCCTTTTTAGAAGATATTTTTAAACCCTTTATGATTTCAAGTTATTGTTTGGAGTTGCTAAATAATTAATAATATTGCAAAAAGGAATCATTTTAAAAACTATCAACTGTGTATTTTATGTCATTTTTACTTAAAGTAAAAAAGTTATAAGACTTAATATTTTTATTTAAGACCCTAATAAAAAGTATTTTGTTATTTTGCTTTTATAACAATTATGGTTTGAAATTCAATTTTGTATTTTGCGAAATAAAGTTAAATAATTGTTAAAAAGTAAAAAGTTACACTAATTTATAATAGTTTTTTGATTTGTAACATTTAATAATTTTTTACTGCATCTTTAATATTATACTTTATTATACTTGTAATTTAATAAAAAAAAACTATGTTGGAATTTAAAAGTGTCTTTTTATTGATTTTAGGATGTATTTGTTTAAATATGATAGTTAATAAATAATAAAAAAAGACTCTCATTGGATGAGAGTTTTTATAGATTTGCATTAATTTTGAATATCATATATTTCTTTTAAAGCATTGTGGTAAGGTGTGATGTCTATTTGACTAAATTTCTCTTGAGTTTGTAAATTTTGGAATAAAGTGATGTGTTGTGCAATTGCTAAAGTTTGATCATTTTGGAATTGTTTATTTTTTTTTTGTAATTGTTTTAATTGTTCATAAATGAGATCCACTTTATTTCTTATTTCTGTTTTTTCTTGTTCGTTTGCTTGTGCATTTTGTGCTTCTAAAGTTCTTATATCTTGATTTATTTTTTTCATTTGAACCGATATAGAATCCAATTGGGTATTTATTTTTAAAATATTTTCGTATGATGTTTTTTCTTCTGTAGACATAAAAGACATTTGTTCTTTTTGGTATTGTTTGCGTAGTTCTTTTTCTTTTTTTGTTCTATTGAAAGTTATTTGTGGTTCTTGAAGTTCATTATTGGTAATATATTGTAGTCTTTTTTCAAAATTTTCTTGTGAGATTGCTATTTTATTATTTATTTTAGCTTTATTGTTATCTTGTGCTGAGGTTTTTAATAACATCATATCAGAAGTTAATAATTGATTTTTTGCAAAAAAATGCAAAATTGTAATTCCAATTAAAATTAAAAAGATAGTTGTTATAAGTGTATATTTTTTGTTGCGGGTCATTTAGTTTGCTTTCTATTGTAAAAGTGCTATTGTGTTTATCTTTAGTCCTTAATTTTATTTTAACATTTTTTAACATTTTTTGAAAGTAACTTTGTTTTATGGTGGATTTAAAAAATTTTTGTATTTGGGAAAATAACCAAAGTGTATATTATAAATTTTTTGGGGATGCAAAAAGATGAGTTAAAATATGGTATTTTAAGTAATTAAATAAATTTTTGATAGTTGTAAATTGAGTGTTTGGTTCTTGTTAGTTCATTTATAATGTTATTTCTTGTTGTATATGTGGATATAAAATCTAACCTAACAACAATATACTTGTAATTGCTAAGAATAATAAAAATTTAATATTTATTTTCTTTTATGTATTGAAGGGATAAGTTTTGCCCAACATTTATATTATAACTATTATTATATCAAAAGTCATTATATAAACAAAAAAAGACTATTATTTAAGATAATTTTAATATTATTCAATTAATTGAATAATATTTTATATTTATTTAGAAAAGAATCACAAATATCCATATAGTTTTGATAGATTTTATTTGGAGTTATTATATGATTATGGTAATATTTTATTTTTTAGTTTAGGTAATTAAAAAGGATTGCATTATGTTTTTAATGAAATTTAAATTATCTTCTCAACTTGTTTCAGTTCCTTTTTTGCATTCTTGTTTTAGATAATCCATTTTATTTTTGAGATATAAAGGTGTATTTACTATACATTTTTTTAACCCATAAGTCAATTTTTTAATTCTGAATTTTTATTTTGTATTTGTTTAAATTATACATTTATTGTAATATATTAGCCATTTGATTTATATCATTATCATCAAAACCATAAGGCAAAGTTTTTTTCACAGCAAATTTTTTCATTTTGTCTAATAATTGGTCTTTTTTTGATAATAATTGGATTGCTTTTTGTAGTTTAATAATTGGGTTGTTGATATTCTCCAAAACTATTATTTGGTGGTCCTCCAATTATTTAAGGATGTTTTTTTCTTTTTTTAATTATTAATATAAAATAAATAAAAATATAACAAAATGAAAATATAGGGTTGACATTCAATAAAAAAAGTAATACAATATTATTGGCAATCGTGAATGTGAGTGCCAAGAGGTGATGAATATACTTTCAGATAGAAAAAAATTAATCCTAAAGGCTGTAGTTGAAAACTATTCACAAAAAGGACAACCCGTAGGTTCTAAACTGCTTACCCATTTGCCTTATCTTAAATTTGCAAGTGCTACTATTCGTTATGATATGTTACAATTAGAAAAAGAAGGGTTTTTACAAAAAAATCATACTTCTAGTGGTAGGGTTCCTTCTTTTAAGGGATACACTTACTATCTAAACCATTTATTAACGCGTGATCATGATGTTGCTGGTATGTTTGAAAGCATTGACAAAGTGATTCAAAAAAAGCGTTTTTGTAAAGGACAAGTAATTAAAGAAGCTCTTAATTTATTAAATAATTTGACTAATTATACTGCTATGGCAATTGGTTCTGATATTTTTAATAACAGTAAAATTAATAAAATTGATTTTATTCCTTTAAATAATACTCAAGCTGTTATTTTTATTATTACTGATAAAGGAAATGTACAACATCAAAATATTTCTTTGGATAAAACAAAAGAAATTAGCATTTATGAACTTAAAGATGTAGTGAAAGTAGTAAATGATTTGTTGACAGATAAGTTTTTATCAGAAGCAGCCCATATTATTCAAAGTGATTTTTTTAAACAAACTATTGCTAAATATATTTGTTTTCAAGAACAATTAATTGCTTTGTTTATGGAAGCTTTTAGTAGTTTTGCCTCAGAGAATCTTTATTTTTCGGGTGTTTCTAAAATGCTTGAAAAACCTGAATTAAACAATCCCGAAATTATTAAAAAATTTATGGGTCTTTTGGAGCGTAAAGAATTATTGAAAATTATGTTAAATCAAGATAGTTTGTCTTTTAAATTTTCTGATGGCTTGCAACTTACTCCTTTAAAAGATTTTATGATTCTTTCTATTCCTTTTGATGTAAATCCTAATGAGAAAGGAAGAATTGCAGTTGTAGGACCTTCGTGGATGAAATATCCTAAAGTTATTCCTATTTTGGAATATTTGGCAGTTCATTTATCTAAATTAAACGATTAAGAATAACAAATAAAAGAATAAATAATGATAACAAATAATAAGTAAATAATTTATAATTTAACTAAAAAATTAAAGTAATAAAATAGACTATTAAAATACTTGTAAATAACGAAATAAAAACATAATTATATCAAGAAAAGAGGTTTTAAGATGTTTTTAGAAAAAGACCAAGATAACTTAGATAATCTAGAAACACAAACAAAAGAATCACATAAAGATTGTAAAGAATGTCAAAATTGCCAAAAAGAAGAAACTAAAACAACAAATAAAGACAACCCAAAGGAAGATGCAATTTATAAAAACCAACCAAACCCAACCAAACAAACACATATTAAACAACAAAAACATTCATCAAAAGAAAACAATCATCAACAAATTAATAAATTACAAACTCAAATTAAAGAATTACAACAACAACTGGACCAACAAAAAAAATCTTTTGATGAAGAGTTGTTAAAAAATCAAGCAGAATTAATTAACTTTAAGAAAAGAGCCCAAACTCAAAAAGCAAATGAATTAAAATATGCATCAAGTAATTTTATTACTAATTTATTAATGCCTTTGGAACAATTAGAAAAAGTAATTGATATGCCTACACAAAATGAATTGTTGCAAAAATATTTACTAGGATTTAAGTTGTTACAACAACAATTAAAAAAAGTGTTGCAAGATGAAGGCATAGAAGAAATTGAGGCTCTTAATAAGCCTTTTGATCCTACTTTGCACCACGCTTTAGAAATAGTGTGTGACTTGGAAAAGCCTGATAAAACTAATTTAGCAGTTTTACAAAAAGGTTATTTGTATAAAAAAAGAATTTTAAGACCAACATTGGTTAAAGTAAATGAATGGAGTGATAAAAATGACAAAAACTAATAAAATTATAGGTATCGATTTAGGAACAACTAATTCTTGTGTTGCTGTAATGGAAGGCGGCGAGGCGAAAGTT
>CAMOAP010000035.1 GCA_946577115.1 uncultured Acholeplasmataceae bacterium
ATTGCTTTAAAAACAATTTTGCTTTTATGTGTTACAGCAATCACTTCAATGTTTTTTTATCCAATTCTAAAACCTGTGATATTAAAAAATCTAAATATTCATTCAATTTATTTTTCCATGATTGCGCTAGGTTTTATAAATTATGGTATTTATTATTCAGGATTAAAACAAGTTGAAATTTCTAAAACTTGTGGATTAATTTATTCTTTTATAGAAGGGATAATCTTATCAATTATTTTTGTTGTTCTAAATTTAGTTTATACCAATTTAGTTGAAATGGCCTTTATGGCTATTTTTTCAACCTTTATCTTGTTTGTTTTGATGTCCCATGCTTATTATAAAGGATTTATAAAAGTAACAAATAGATTTAGACAAATTATGTTATATTGCTCTTTTACTTTGATAGTTTCTTATATATTTCGTTTAGTGTTGTCTTTATGTGGCATTTGGACAATTGAAAATATGATTTACAATAGTTTTTTAACCCTTCCTATTAGTTTAATTATGTTAGGATTTTTATCTATGTTTTTATTACTTCATTTTGATTACACCGAACAAATGATTAAACAAGGAATGCCTAAAAAATATGAATGGCAAGTTTCTTTGGCTTTTTCAACAACTTTAATTGAAATTTTTTTAAGAATAATGTTAATTTTGTTAAGGTTATTTGGTAAAGAAAGAAAATAAAAAAGATCACAAATATTTGTGATCTTTTTTTTATTATATTACTTTTTTTATTCAGTTTGGAATAATAAATTATTTCTTGTTCCTAATTGCATTGGTAATTCCAATTTTTTTGCACTAACTAATTTCACCTTTATCTGTTTAATTATCTTTTTGCTAGCTTCTAATTCTGTTTGAACGTTTTTGCCTTTCATAGCAATAAAATAACCCCTTTTTTTTACTAAAGGAACGCACCATTTTAAGATAAGTTCTAATCTAGCCAAAGCGCGAGCAACAACACAATCATAACTGCCATTTTTGGCTATGCTATGTTGTTCTACTCTTTTGTGAAAAAAACAAATATTATCTAATTCCAAATGGTTTGCTAATTGTTTCAAGAAATTAATTTTTTTTAAAGATGATTCGATAATTACAATTTTTAAATGAGGATAAAGAATTTTTAAAGGAAAGCTAGGAAAGCCAGCGCCCGAACCAACATCACAAAGATTAGTTACATTATTAAAGTCAAATATTTCTTTTAAAATTAAAGAATCATAAAAATGTTTATAGCAAACATCAGATAAAGATATCAAAGAAGTAAGGTTCATTTTTTGATTTTCTTGTTTTAAAAATTCATAGTAAAAAACAAACTTGTTTAATTGCTTTTCGTTGAGTGCAAATTTTTCTTTTAATGATTCAAAGTAAAGCATGATATTTTTCCAAATAAACTAATAAAATCGAAATATCAACTTGATTGACTCCTAATATTCTTGTGGCTTGACCTAAAGTTTGAGGTTTAATTAAATTAAGTTTTTCTTGAGCTTCCTTTGATAAATTTTTAATATCTGAGTAATTGATTTTGCTAGGAATTTTTTTTTGTTCTAATCTTACTAATTTTTGAGCTTCTTTTTGGGCTTTAGCAATATAGCCTTCGTACTTAATTTGTATTTCTACTTGTTCATAAATTGTTTTATCTGCTTTTTCTTGTAAAAAATGTTGTAAAGTGCAAAAATTTAATTCTGGTCTTTTTAGTAGTTGTGCTAATGTGGTTTTTTCTCCCAGACTAGCTGAGTTTTGTTGCTTTAAATAAGATAGATTATTTGAATTGACTGAAATTTCATAATTTTTACTTTTTTCGAATAAAAGGTTGATTTTGGCCTTTTTTTGTTGAAAATTGTTATAATCTTTTTTATCAATTAAACCTAGTTGATATCCGTAATCTTTGAGGCGTAAATCTGCGTTGTCGTGTCTTAATAACAAACGAAATTCCGCGCGCGATGTCAAAAGACGATACGGTTCTTTTGCGCCCTTAGTAATTAAATCATCGATCAAAACACCAATATAGGCTTCATTTCTTTTTAACACAAAAGGAGGTTTATTTTGGAGCTTTAAAGAGGCATTAATTCCTGCCATAAGCCCTTGACAAGCAGCTTCTTCATAACCGCTGGTGCCGTTCATTTGGCCTGCTAAAAAGAGATTTTGGATTTTTTTAGTCTCTAAACTTTGTTTGAGTTGGTTGGGATTAAAAGCATCGTATTCGATAGCATAAGCATATTTAGTGATTTGGGCTTTTTGTAATCCTGGAATAGTTTTAAGGATTTCGTGTTGAACGTGCTTAGGCATACTGGTGGAAAGTCCTTGTAGATACATTTCATTCAAAGATAGGCTTTCTGGTTCAATAAAAATTTGATGACTGTTTTTATCGCAAAATCTTACCACTTTATCTTCAATAGAAGGGCAATAACGAGGACCTGTGCCTTCAACATAACCACCATACATTGCTGATTGGTTTAAATGTTTTTGGATAACTTGGTGGGTAATTGGGTTTGTGTGGGTTAAAAAACATGGTTCTTGGGGCCTTTTCGTTTTTTGGGGCGTGAAAAAACTAAATTTGTGTTCTAAATTATCTCCCATTTGTATTTTGGTTTGACTATAATCAATACTGTCTTTTTTAACTCTTGGTGGTGTTCCTGTTTTTAAACGAATAACTTCAAATCCTATTTCTTTTAATTGAGTGCTGATGCCGTAAGTTGTAGTAACGCCATTAGGTCCTAAGGCTTTTTGGGTATCTCCAATTAAAATTTTGCTTGCTAAATAAGTTCCTGTAGTGATAATGACCGTTTTGGCATTAATTTTTGTTCCATCCATAAGACAGACTCCTTGAACTTGGTTTTTTTCGATGATTAGATTGTTTACAAGTCCTTCCAATATAGTTAAATTGATTTTTTTTTGTAATATTTCTAAAATAATTTGAGGATATGCTAATTTATCAATTTGGGCTCTTAAAGCTCTTACTGCAGGACCTTTGGAAGAGTTAAGCATTTTGATCTGAATTTGTGCAAGATCTGCAGCTTTTGCCATAATACCACCTAAAGCATCTATTTCACGCACTACAACACCTTTGGCAGGACCTCCGATAGAAGGATTGCAAGGTAATGAAGAAACTTGTTTTAAGGAGCCTGTAATTAGTAAAGTATTATGTTTTTTTGCTAATATTAAAGCAGCTTCAACACCTGCATGTCCTGCTCCAATAACAATGCTATCGTAGATCATTTGATCACCTTTCTTGATTATTTTTCGGGTTTTATAATTGTTTATTTATCATTTGTTTAATGTAATTCGTTTATTTCATCTATTGTGTTGTCTTTGCTTTCGGGATTGTCTTCATTGTGGTTTTGATCATATTGGAGCTCAATAAAAGTAGGATTGAATTTTTTTTGTTTTTCTTTTAATGATTCGTAAAGTTCTGTTCCTAATGTTTGTTTTATTTTTTCTAATGTTTCTTGTAATTTTTGATCTCTAAAGATGTGTATTTTTTTTTGTTGGTTTTTCATCCAATAATTCATAGAAAAACAAGAAGATATTAATACAACAAAAGCGGGAATCCTTACCCAACTTGAAAAATGTCCGTTAAGTAAAAAAGCATTTAATAAAACAGGTACTAAAACTACCACAAATAATAATTTTATTGTTTTGATTAAAGTAGCTTCTTTTTGGAAAATCTGCCATATAAAATCTAACCACATATCGTTTATATCTTTTTGATAAAAAGCTCCAAATTCTTCGTAATATTTTTTTTCAATAAAAAGGCGGCACACTCCTTTATCAGCAGTCCAAACAGCAAATTGGCGTGATTGAAAAAGAGTACTATAATATTTACTTTGATCTAAATAATAAAATTCTACTTTGATTTCTTTGCCCCTTAATTTTGTTTCTTGCGTTAAAAACGGATCTCCTTGTAAAGATTTGTAAATATTAGTTAATAATTTAAAATCTTTTTCTTTTTGAAAAAATGAAAAATTCATATGCTTGCTCCTTTTCTTTTATTTTTTAGTTGTTACATTGTTGTTTTTCGAAAATTTTTTTTTTGCAAAAATTTATTTTTTTGTTTTTTTAATTTTATTTATTGAATTGTTTTTTTTGGTCATTATAAAAAATAATCTTTTCAAACCTTATCTTCCACACAATAAAAATAACTTATGGCTGCTTCAATCAAGACCTGACCAAATTCGTCTCTTATTGTTGAATGATAAGGTTTGAAAAGACTACCTTAGTTTTGTTGGATAAAAATACTTGGCTTTCGTGAATGTTTTTTTGTGAATTTTTAATTATTGTTAATGATTTTTTGCTTGAAAATATTTTTTAAAAATTTTGTATTTTTGGTTTTAAATTATTTATAAATTAAAAATCAACATTACTATTATATACTTTTTTTATGTATTTGTTCAAACTTTTTTTATTTAATAGATATTTCCATAACTTTGGATCGTTTTTTCTTTTGGAATTTAAATAAAGAAACCATCTTCACTACTTTAATAGTTTTTTTTGTCCAAAATAATGATTTTATAGTATAATATTTGTTGTATGTTTGTTTGAGTAGCTCAATTGGATAGAGCAACGGCCTTCTAAGCCGTCGGTTGGGGGTTCGAATCCCTTCTCAAACGCCAGTTTTTATCTTTTATTTTTTTGCATAATTTCCTTTAATTTATTAATTTTTATTACTTAGGCATTTATATTTATTTTTAATATTTATTTTTTTGTCCCCAAATATTTTCATACATTTTTATTTTATGTATATTATTTGTTTTTCCAATTCAAAAATAAATATTAAAAATATTTAAAAAAACAAATCTCAATAATTATCCTTTTTTATTTTTGTTTTATTTTTTATTTTTTGTATTTTTTATATCAACTTTAACACATCTCAAATCTAAAAAACACTCTAAAAAAGAAAAAAAGAAAAAGGAATAATAAAATAAATGCCTCAAGATCAAATTATTATTTTATTAATTTTAATTTTATCCGTTATTTTGATTTTTATTTTGGTTGGTGCAACTTTCATTATTTATTTTTTGATTGCCAAATCGAAAAAACAGCAATTCAATATCCAAGATTTTGTTAAACAAGCTTTTTTAGAGTCAGAATCTAGGGTTATTTGTCGTTTGGATGACAAAATTAACAATTTAAATCATCAAAGTCAAGATAGTTTAACCAAAGAAATTAAAGATACTCGCCAACATTTAACAAGTAATCTAGAAAATTCTTTAAAAATTTTAAGAGAACAAAATGCAAGTGGTTTTCAAGAAGTACAAAATATTCATAAACTATTGTGTCAAAACGACAAAACAGGACAAGCCGGAGAATTTTTATTGGCACGTGTTTTGGAAAATGTTTCTCATTTTAAAGATAAATTAGTTTTTGAAAAACAATATTTAATGAAAAAAACAAATAATAACGGTAACCGTCTTAAAGTTGATGTGATGTGTAAAGGATATGGTAAATTTGTTCAAATTCCTATTGATTCGAAGTTCCCTACCACAGATTTTCTAGCATATATTAACGCTACTTCCAACCAAACAGAATTAAAGAATCGCTTTTTATTTCACGTTAAAGAAAGAATTAAAGAAGTTCAAAAATACGTTAGTAAAGAAGATAACTGCCCTTATGCCATTATGTTTCTGCCTTCTGAAAGTATTTTTGCCCAAATTAATTGCGATCCTGAAATAATATCATATGCTTTTAAACGTAATGTTATCATTACAAGCCCTTCGATTTTGCTTGCTATTCTTAATTCAGTTGATTATTATTTTCAAATTTTTGAAAGTGTTCAAAACAACGAAGAAAAACTTGAATGCATTGAAAATGTGCTAAAATCGATGAAAAATTTTGATAAAATTTTTATTTATGATTTGAAATTGGCTTTAGAAAAAGTTCTCCAAGTAATTGAAGATATTCAAAAAAAAGAAAAAACCTTAGAGCAACGTTATCAAAAATTATTAGAATTGCGAAAAAAAGAAAATAAAAATGCCAAAAACAACACTAAAAACGAAAAGATAGATTTTTAAATCATTTTTTAACCCCTTTTTAATATTATTTTGCAAA
>CAMOAP010000036.1 GCA_946577115.1 uncultured Acholeplasmataceae bacterium
AAACAAAATCAAAGACAGTTATAGGAGAACGAGAAGTTACAAATTTATCACTAATAACAGCTTTTTTATCTGGCAAATAAGTACCTTCAATAAAATGATTACAGGAAGGAAAACACGTAAAAGAGTGGTTTTTTAATAAATCTAGTTTTCCTAGAAACATAGGAGCGGCGCAAATAGCTCCAATAACTTTATTAGCATCAACAAATTTTTGAATTAATTGCAATAAAAAAGTTTCTTTTTCAATAATTTGTGCTACGTAAGGTCCTCCAGGAATAACCAAAAAATCGTATTCTAAATGATTAATAGTAGATAAATTTGCGTTTGCTTTTACACAAAGACCACTAGAAGACATAACTTCTAATTGAGAATTTAGAGTTGCATTTGTTAAAGGAAGGTCTATGTGATTTAATAAAGCTCTTGTGACTAAAGCCTCACAATCCTCAAATCCATCATATAAAACTAATAAACCTTTCATATTGTTCGTTGTTTTCTCCTTTTTATTTGTTATGTTTTGGGGTTAGTGAATGTAAAATTAAATACAAAGGAAAATAAAAAAATACCAAAAAAACTATGATATTTTAATTATTAATTTTGGTTTTCTAAATATTTTAATAAATTACGTCTTTTGCTATTTTTCATAAACAAACCTCTTTTAGAATGAAAATCATGAGGGTTTTTTTTTAAATGTTCACTTAATTGTTTGATTTCTGCTGATAAAATAGCAATTTGAACTTTAGATGAACCTGTGTCTTTTGCAAAAAGTGAATTTTGTTTAATGATTTCTTGTTTTTGTTCTTTGGTTAATGCCACGTAAAAACTCCTTTTTTTAATTTAAATTTGGTTGAATTTGATAGGTTTTAGGTTTGATAAAATTATTAATGTTAAACTTTTAAAAATTGGTCCACATCAAGAACAAAAATCGTTGCTCCACCCACAGAAACTTCGGTAGGAAAAGAATTATAAGCACTAAACTCATTGATGACATTATTTGGAATCATTTGAGTTTTTTTATGAGAATGGGCTTTTATAATTTCTAAAGCTTTGAATATTTGTTCTTCTTTTACTCCTAAAATAAAAGTTGCATTAGCTTCTTTTAAAAAACCTCCTTTAGTAGTTAATCTAGTTGTAAAAAAACTATTTTCTATTAAAGATTGTTGTACTTTGTTAGCATCGTGACTAGAAACGATAGCTATAATTAATTTCATATTATCCACAAGAATATTATACCTTATTTTGCTTTCTTTGATGAAAAAAAAGACTAAATTGTGGGAAAAAAATGAACCAAAAGTGGGTGGGAGGAAACAAATCGTGAAAAATAGATGTGATTAGTGTTTATTAAGGGCAAAAGCAATTCGATTTCCTATAAAATAAATTGTTTGAGTTAAAATAAAGGTAAGCAAAACAGATACTATAATTAAATCAAATCGAGTAAAAAAAGGTTCAAAATCATAATGTCCATTATAGCCATTATCAATTGCAACTGCTGCAATACCTTGATGCCCTACAATTTGCAAAACAGAAGAATAAGCAATGGAAGTGATAAAAAGAGAAGCTAGTTTTAAAATGATATCAGAACGGGTTTCTGTTAACAAAAATTTAGTCACAAATTGAAATTTAGTTGCCCCCAAACTAAATGATGTTTGGTATAATTCTGGATTAGTAGTTAAAAAAACTTGTTCACAATGGCGAGCAAAAAGGGGCGTAATAACCAAAACTAAGAAAAAAAGAGCAGTACCAAAGCCATAACCCATGCGCAAATAAGGGATTAAAACTAATTTTAGTAATAAAACAATTAAGATTAAAAAGGGAGTAGAAATAAAAAAATTCATCAAACTATTTAAAATCCAATATCTTTTATAATGTTTTTTTATTTTTAATAAATATAATAAAACTCCTAAAATCAACCCTAGAAAAAAAGCAATAAAACAACCTATTAAAGTAATTTTAAGAGTTTCTTTAAAACCATTCAATACCAATTTATTTTTAACTAAAACATTCAACAAACGAATAAAAATATTATTTTCCATTAATTTTTTCCATTAATTAGAAACAGGAGAAGCGCCTGTTTTGCCTAAATATTTATCTTTAATGTTTTTACTTATTTGTTTAACTTCATTTCTTGGAATCATATAAAAATTGGTTGCAAATGGCTTTGCTTCCATATATACAATAGCTTCTTCTTCTTTTAAAATATCTTTTAAAATTTTAATTTTCCAGTCATTCTCATTATTGTTAGTAGTTACTAAAGAAATGGTATAAGAATAAAGAATATCATCTAACTCATTGGGTTTTTGCATTGTTCCTAGTGATATAAATTTATTTATTCCCAATCCCATAACAGTAGGATAATTAAGACATAAATCAAAATCATTAGTAGCTAGAAATCTAGAGGTAATTTTGTTTAAATCTGGTTCAGTAGTGTATTCTATAGTAGGATATAGATAAGTAGATTTAAAATCTATAGTTTTTAAATTAAATTGTTCTTCAGTACTAAGAGTGCGCCTTGGGTTTATTTCTTCTATAATTTTTAATTCTTGCAACACACGCAAAGCTAAAGAACGTTGAAAATTATCTTGTGGAATCAAAATTTTAAGGTTGTTAGGATGGTTTTTTTTTTGAATTATTGCTAAATGATTAAAAGTATTAGGTTTAGCAAAAAGACCAAATTTAGCTAAATAAACTGCTTGGCTAAACGTTAATTTGTCTTGATCTGGGATATTTGATTGTTCTTTGTTAAAAATATTTAGATCATGTACATGAGCGTCTAATTTGGCATCAACTTGTTTGTTTAAAAGCAATTCATTGGTTTGTTTAAATCCCAAACTTAAATATTGAACATCTAAATCAATATTGTATTCTTTTAAACGGTCTTTGGCATATCCCTCTAAAAAATCTTTAATAGTTGGCAAAGCAGTTGCTACTTTTAATTTATGGGTTTGTTTGTTATAAGGTTTATTAGCTGAAAAATTTTTAGTATCCCACAGAAAATAACCCAAAAGCAAATTACAAAAAAGAGAAATAGTTAATGAATAAAATATTAGATTTTTTTTAGTTTTGGAAGATAAAGAAGATAATTTAAACATATAATGTGTCTCTTTTCTAAGGAATTTTATTATTAATATTTTGTTTGATAAAAACATTTTTATGATAAAAAAGGATAAAATTTAGATAAAAATGTTTTGATAAGAAGTAGCTTCAAATTTAAAAGAAGGATTAAGGATAGAAATTTTAGCTAATTTTCCTTGTTCCAAAATAGCTACACGGTGGCACAAACTTTTAATTACTGCAACATTATGAGAAACTAAAACAATTGTAGTTTTTATTTTTTGATTGGTTTTTTGCAATAATTTCAAAATCTCTTGACTTGTCATTTCATCCAGGGCAAAAGTAGGCTCGTCACAAAAAATAATTTTAGGCTCATAAACTAAGGCACGCGCAATGGCTACACGTTGTTTTTGTCCGCCAGAAAGTGTTTGAGGATAAGCATTTTTAAATTGGCTCAGTCCTACAAAATCTAGTATTTTATTTACTTTAATAATAATTTTTTTTTCAGAAGTGCTTCTTATTTCTAAAGGAAGAGACACATTTTCAAAAACATTTAAATTACTCAAAAGATTAAAATTTTGAAAAATCATAGCACTTTCTAGATGACTAAAAGTTTTTTGAATGGAAGAATTAGCATTTTTATCAGGCAACATAAAACCATTCATAATTTTTAATAACGTAGTTTTGCCAGAACCCGAAGTTCCTACTAACCCAAAGATTTCACCTTTCAAAACTGTAAGTGAAATGTTTTTTAAAACTGGCATTTTTTCTTTTTTAAGGCAAAAAGTTTTTGAAAGATTATTAATTTTAATCATAAATAATTCCTTGTTTATTGTTTTTTTGAATTTAATTAATTGGAAAGTGGGTGAAAAAAATGAAAAACGCTAAAACAAAAATGATGAAGAAAAGTTTAAAAAATTCAATTGGAGTCAGTAAAAGTTTGTAAAAGTTTTTCAAAATTATTAGGTAAGGGTGCTTCCAAAATAAGATTTTGATTGGTGATAGGGTGGGTGAATTTTAGTATTTTAGAATGCAAAAATTGACCTAAAGGAGTAATATGTTGTGACGAGTCGTAAAGTAGATCTCCTACAATGGGACGTTTTAGAAAAGAAAAATGTGCTCTTAGTTGATGAGTTCTTCCTGTTTCCAAATTACATTCCACCAAAGAAAAGTGAGCAAAGCGTTGCAAAGTTTTAAAATGAGTAACAGCAGTTTTACCATCAGGCATAACTTGCATTTTTAATCGATTATGAGGATTTCTTCCAATAGGCAATTTAATAGTGCCTTTATCTTCTAAAAAACCTTCAATTAAAGCCCAATAAATTTTGGTAATTTTTCTTTGCTGGAACGCAATTTGTAATTTATCACTTACATCATTAGTTTTGGCAATCATTAATAAACCAGTAGTATTTTTATCAAGTCTATGCACGATACCAGGTCTTTGGGTATCTATATGACTTAAAGTTTGAAATTGGTGTAACAATCCATTAACTAAGGTTGTTTCTTGAAAACTTAAAGAAGGATGCACTACCAAATTGGCAGGTTTATTGATAACTGCTAAATAAGGATCTTCATAAATGATGTCTAAATTAAGATTTTGAGGAGTTTTTAAATTAATACATTCCTGAGTTTGAAGGATGATAACTGTAATTAGATCTTGAGGTTTTAGCAAATAACTTTTTTTAGAAGGTTTGGTGTTGACCAAAATTTGTTGTGACAAAATTAATTTTTGACATTGGCTTTTATTTAAATTAATTTGAGTCAATAAAAAATGATCCAAACGTTGAAATGCCTCACTGGCAGAAATAAGAAACTCTTTTTTTTTATTCATGTAAAAAGCCTTGTTTTCTAAAAGTTAAAAAATGTAGTAAAAAAATTGGGTTGCAAAAAAGACAAAATAATAAAAAGGTTAAAAAAATAAGAAAAGGGTTTCGTGATAAAATTAAATTATCATAACGAACACCAACTCTAAGCAAACTTAAAATTGGTGTTAATTGTAAAGATATTGTTGGTTTTTGTAAGAAAGCTGGTTTTTAGAAATAAAAAAAATAGATTGAATTTAAGTTTACTTGGAGTCTTTGGACACAACTTCTCCAGAAGTTGTTTCTTTATTTTTTGGATTTAATTCATTTGATTCTGGGTTGTCTAAATTGGTTGTTGTTTTCAATTCATAATTTAAAGGAGTTGTATCAGTGCTAGTTTTTTCATCGTTTGAAGGCATTTGAGAAGTGGGTTGGATTGGGGGGGTATTGGCTTCTTCTTTTTCTTTTTCCCACCAAGCAATTTTTCCTGTAGCTACAATTTCGTCAATATCTCTTTTATTAAGAGTTTCAATTTCAAGTAAATATTTAGCGATTGTATCAAGCAAATCTTGATTTTCTTGAATAATTTGTTTGGCTTGTTGATAACAATCAGCAATAATTTTTTGAATTTGTTGGTCAATTTCTAAACCTTTAGGATCAGAAAAATCATTTTGAAAAGTGTTTCCTGAATATTGCACTGGTCCTAAATCACTCATTCCATATTTAGTTACCATCATTTTCGCTATTTGCGTAGCATGTTTAAAATCGTTGTAAGCACCGTTAGAAACGTCATCAAACATTAATTCTTCAGCAACACGTCCGCCCAGAAAAGAAGTAATTTGGGCTAATAGGGCTTTTTTAGAAGAAAAGAAAGTTTCTTCTTGAGGAAGCATTAAGTTGTATCCACCTGCATTTCCACGTGGAATAATAGTAATTTTTTGCACTATTTGGGAAAAAGGAATTTTGATTCCAATAACAGCATGTCCTGCTTCGTGATAAGCTACCATACGTTTTTCTTTGTCATTGTATTTTTTAGATTTTTTAGCGGGTCCAATTAAAATGCGGTCTAAAGCTTCGCTAATGTCTTTTTTATTAATAAAAGTAGCATTTCTTCTGGCAGCTAATAAAGCAGCTTCATTTAAGGTGCCTTCTAATTGAGCACCACTAAAACCTGGAGTTTGTTTGGCTAATTCTTCTAAACTGATTTCTTCTGAAAGTTTTTTGTTGCTGGCATGTAATTTTAAGATAGCTTCACGGTCTTTAACATTTGGTAAAGTAATATTAAAGTGACGGTCAAAACGTCCAGGACGCAAAATAGCTGAGTCAAGAACTTCGGGTTGATTAGTGGCTGCAATAACAATAACACCCATTTTTTGGTTAAAGCCATCCATCTCTACTAAAAGTTGGTTTAAAGTTTGTTCAGAACCATTGCTTCCACCAATATTGGAGCCTCTTTTTCTAGCAACTGCCTCAATTTCATCGATAAAAACGATACAAGGAGCTGCCAGTTGAGCTTCTTTAAAAAGATCTCTGACACGTGAAGCTCCAATACCTACATAAACTTCATCGAAATCAGAACCTGAAGCAGCAAAAAAAGGAACGCCCGCCTCACCTGCAACTGCTTTGGCAAGTAAGGTTTTTCCTGTTCCTGGAGGTCCATACAACAAAACTCCTTTAGGAATTCTTGCTCCCATAGCAGCATATTTACGCGGATTTTTTAAAAAGTCAATCAATTCTGACATTTCTTCTTTTTCTTCATCAGCTCCTGCTACATCTGAAAAAGTAAATCTTTTTTGATTGATAATAACTTTACGACTTTTAGCACCTTTTTTACCAGTAGTTGATGCCCAAATTTCTTGTCCCATGTGCTTGATAGTATCGGCAAAAAAGAGAAAAAAACAGTAAAAAAATAACATTGTTAAACATTGTCTAAATACCCAAAAAACAGGTTCATAACCATTCCAAGGTCTAGGATCTACAGAATAAGTGTTATATTTGTATCTGCCGTTTGCTTTTTTTTCAAATACTTTGTCACAAGGTATATTAAAAAAATCAATTATTCTACCATTTGTGGTAGTAACTACAATGTCACAAAAAGCAGAATTAGCAAAAATGGGATTATAATTTATTTTTTCAATTTCGTTTTTTTGTGCAAGTTCATCAAATGTATTGTTATCTTTGGTTTCGTGCTT
>CAMOAP010000037.1 GCA_946577115.1 uncultured Acholeplasmataceae bacterium
AAAAATAAATTCAAAAAATAATAATAAATAGCATTTGGAAAACTTTTATATAATATGCTTAAAAAGCTTAAAAAAATGATAAAATAAAAGAGATTTATAAACAATATAAAGGAGAATTATTATTTGATGTTAAATAAAGAAGATATTCAAAAGATTCTAAATTTATCTTTAGATGAGGGAGCTGATTTTGCAGAATTATTTTTTGAAAATGCTTATTCTCACACTCTTAAAGTAATTGGCAAAGAAGTAGTTTCTGCTGATACTTATAATACTTTTGGAGTAGGAATTCGCTTATTAAAAGGTTTTGATGAAGTTTATGGCTACACTAATAAAACTGATTATCAACATGTTTTATCCTTGCTTTTAAAACTAAAAAAATTTTTTCAAGGAAAACCAAATAAAGTTATTGTCTTGCAAAACGAAAAACCCCTAAAAAATACTATCCAAAAGAAATACAACAGTATGACTCAGGAACAAAAATCCCAAAAATTACTTAAATTATCGTCTATTATCCAAAATTATGATCCTCACATTATTCAATCCATCATTTCTTTAAGCCAAAAAGAACAACATGTTTTAATTGCTAATACTTTAGGGATTTATCAAAATGACACACGCAATTATATTAGATGTGGAATTGTAGGAGTTGCACAAAGAGGACAAGAAATGCAAGAAGCCTTTGAAGGACCTGGACGAGCAATGGGATTGGAATTCTTGGATTTAATTGATTTAGAAAAAATTGCTAAACAAGTAGCCAAACAAGCAGTTTCTTTGTTAGATGCTAAATCTTTAAAACCTCAAACTATGCCAGTTGTAATTAATCACGGTTTTGGAGGAGTTATTTTCCATGAGGCTTGCGGACACCCCCTTGAAGCTACTGCAGTTGCTAAAGGTCTTTCTCCTTTTTGTAACAAATTAAATCAAAAAGTTGCTTCCGAAGTTATAACTGCTTATGATGATGGCACTATTCCAGGAGCTTGGGGAAGTCTTAATTTTGATGATGAGGGAAAACCTACTCAAAAAAATCTTTTAATTGAAAAAGGCATCCTTAAAGGTTATTTAATTGATTTTAGAAACGGACGTAAAATGAAGATGCCATCGAACGGTTCTTCTCGCAGACAATCTTATAAATACTCTCCTACTTCACGCATGAATTCTACTTACATCGAAAAAGGCACAGAAACGCCCGAACAAATTATTTCAGATACTCCTTACGGTCTTTATGCCAAAAGTTTAGGTGGTGGCACAGTTGTCCCTGCTACTGGCGAATTTAATTTTGTAGTTAACGAAGGCTATTTAATCGAAAATGGCAAATTAACAACCCACGTTAAAGGAGCAATGTTAATAGGTCATGGAGCAGATATTTTATTTAAAATTGACCGTGTTGCCAATGATTTAGTTTTAGGTCAAGGAATTTGTGGTTCTTGTTCTGGTTCTATACCAGTTGATGTAGGACAGCCAACTATTAGAGTAAAAGAAATTATTGTAGGAGGAAATAAAAAATGATAAATGGCGTAACCAAAACCACAAAACATCAACATCAAACCACCCACACAAACACAACCCTTAACAATTATCAAAAATGGTTAGAAAAAGGAATTCAAAAAGGTTTTGAAGCATTAGAAATTTCAATTCACGAAAGCCAAACTTTTAAACTATCTTTGGATAAAGGAAAAATAGATGCTTGTGTTTGGAGCGATGTCACTTCTGCAGTTATAAAGGGTATTTTTGCCAACCAAAAAACTTCTATTTCTTTAGAACAATTAACTGAAAGCGCTTTTGATAATGCTTTTACAACCCTCAAAGAAAATTGCCAAACAATTACCTCTAAAGAACCGGCTCTTATTTTTGAAGGTTCTTCTAGTTATCCTGAAGTATTGGAAAATAACTTTGATTTTGAACAAGTGCCATTAGAACAAAAACAACATTTGTTGTTGCAGTTAGAAAAAATAATATTGCAAAGCTCCCATTTTCAAGCTACTAACGGTATTATTTATCAAGAAGTTTTTCATAAAAAAACATTGTTAAATTCCAAAGGACTCAATTTATCTCACAAAAACAGCTATGCTTATTTATATGCTTCTGCTGTTTTTCAAAAAGAAGTTGAAGTTGAAAGTTATAGCAAAAGTGTTTTAGCTAAAGATTTTTCAACCTTTAATCCTGTTAAATTAGGTACTGAAATTGTTGATATGGGCGAAAAAAAATTAGGAGCTAAATCTTTGGTATCTCAAAAATATCCAGTTGTCTTTTCTAATGAAATGTTTGCAGACCTTTTAGAAAATTTCAGTGATATTTTTACTGGAACAAGTGCTTATCACAACTTAACTAAATTAAAGGATAAAGTTAATTGTTTAATTGCTTCCGAAAAAGTTAGCATTATTGAAGATCCTTTAAACGATGGGGCTTATTTTAAAGAAAAATTTGATGATGAAGGAGTAGCTTGCCAAACTAAACCAATTATTACTAAAGGAGTTTTTCAAGGATTTATTCATAACTTAAAAACTGCTCGCATTTTTAAACAAACTCCAACTGGAAACGGTTTTGATGGTAGTACTTCTATGGTTAATTGTTATTTGGTTCCTGGCACAAAAAATTTTGCAGAAATGATTAAATCTATTCAAAACGGTATTTATATTACTGATTTAGTAGGGATGCATGCAGGAATTAAAACTGTTAGTGGAGATTTTAGCCTACAAGCTGGTGGTTTTAGAATTGAAAAAGGCAAAGTTACAACTCCCGTTAAAATGATTGTTGTTTCTGGTAATTTTTTTGATATTCTTAAAAATGTAGACACTATTGCTAATGATTTTGAATTTCAAACTTCAGGATTTGGTAGTTCTAGTGTTTATGTGGGGGATTTAAATATTGGAGGAAAGTAATTTTCTTTGTAAAAGATTTTTTTATCCCTTTATTCTTTTGATAATAATTTAAGTTTTGGAACCATTTTAATTATGTATAAAAACAAAAAACACCATCTTTAAGATGGTGTTTTTTTATATCTTAATCAAATAAATACTTGTGAAAAAACATCAGAAATTTTTGATACAGGAATAATATTTAATTTATTTCTTACTTCTTCAGGAATATCTTCAATATCTTTGATATTTTCTTTAGGAATAAAAATAGTGTCAAGACCGCTACGATTAGCAGCAATAGCTTTTTCTTTTAAGCCTCCGATAGCTAAAATATTGCCTCGTAAAGTAATTTCTCCTGTCATTCCTAAACCTTTTTTAATATATTTTTGTGTAATTGCAGATACAAGGGAAGTAGCAATAGTAATTCCAGCTGAAGGACCGTCTTTAGGAATAGCTGTTTCTGGAAGATGAATGTGAAAGTCGTTTTCTGCAAAAATATTGGCATCAATTCCTAAATTTTGGCAGTTAGCTTTGATGAAACTTAAAGCAGTATAAGCACTTTCTTTAAGGACTTCTCCTAATTTACCTGTAAGGACTAATTGTCCTTTACCTTTGTAATAAGTAACTTCTACTGGAAGTAAATCGCCTCCAAAATAAGTATAGGCAAGTCCATTAGTAGAACCTATTTTTTCTTTTTGTTCATCTAAAAGATGTAGGTATTTTTCTTTACCTAAGTATTTAGTAACGTTTTTAGGAGTAATAATTACTCGTTCTTTTTTAGTAATTAAACATTCTTTAACTGTTTTTCTAGCTAATTCTGCAAGGATTCTATCCAACTCTCTTACTCCTGCTTCTTTGGTGTAATGTCTAATTAAATAAAGAATGGTATCATTGTCAATAACTAAATTTGTGTCATTGATTCCGTGGTTTTTAAGTTGTTTTTTTAAAAGATATTTAGAAGCGATGTTAATTTTGTCTTTTTCAGTGTAAGAGCTTACTTCGATAATTTCCATACGGTCTTTTAAAGCTTCGGGAACGTTGTCAAGATAATTGGCAGTAGCAATAAATAATACTTGGGATAAATCAAATGGTTCGGATAAAAAATGATCCATAAAATTAATATTTTGTTGTGGGTCAAGCACTTCTAATAAAGCTGATGCAGGATCAAAGTTATAATTGGATACTAGTTTGTCAATTTCGTCTAATAAAAAGACAGGATTAATTGTTTTGGCGTCCCTAATGCATGCAAGAATACGTCCTGGCATAGCTCCGATATAAGTTCTTCTGTGGCCTCTAATTTCTGATTCTTCCTTTAAACCACCTAAAGATTGTCTGACAAATTGTCTTCCTAAAGCTTTCGCAATAGAAGAGGCAAGTGAAGTTTTTCCCACTCCTGGAGGACCCACAAGACATAAAATATTTTGAGGGTTTTTCTTAGTCATTATTTTGACTGCTGCATATTCTAAAATACGTTCTTTGACTTTTTCAAGTCCATAATGTTGGTTGTTTAAGGATTTTTCAATGGCAGCTAAATCATTTTCATCTTGACTGGTTTTGCCCCAAGGTAATTCTATTAAAAAATCAAGATAATTTTTAATTACAAAAGATTCTGCCATTAAAGATGATGATTGATAACGTAATAATTCTTGTAAAGCTTTTTCTTTGATTTCAGAAGGTAAAGGAGTTTTTTTGATTTTATTGCGTAATTCTGCAATTTCTTCTTCTTTTTTGGCTTTGTCCCCTAATTCTAGTTGAATGGCTTTCATTTTTTCTCTTAAATAAAATTCTTTTTGGTTTTCATCAATACTTTGTTTTACTTTTTCATTGATTTTTTGTTCTAAATCAATCCCTATAAGTAAACTTTGGATATCTTGAAGAATGCAAAAAATTCTTTTATTAAGGTGAGATTCTTTAAGATATTTGTATTTATCTAAATCATCAATTTTTAAATTAAAGACAATGATATCAGCGATATTTTCTGTTTCTTGTTCTGTTTTAATGATATCTAAAAAATTATTGGTGTTTTGAACAAGCAGTTGAAAAGGTTTGTTCATAATTTTTTCTATAACTAACTTAATTAAGGCTTTTTCTTCTTCAACATTTCCATAAACGGTGTTGACTTTTTCGTATGAGGCTTTTAAAAAAGGTTCTTTTTGTAAAAATTTATCAATTTTTACTCTTTGTAAAATCCGAAATCTCACTTTTAAATCACCGTGAGGGATTTTTACTTTGGTAATTATTTGTGCCAATACACCGTAACGTTGAAGGTTAGTTAGTTTGGGTTTGTTTGATGATAAATCTTTTTGAGTTAAAAGAATAACAAAAGAATTTGCGTTAGTTTCTGATTCTTTTAAAGCTTTTAAAGAATAATTGTCTGATAATTCAATACGAAAATCAACATTTGGAATAGGCATTATTTCGCTTATAACTACAACTGGTAGTTGTTCAGGAATTTCTTGAAAAATATCTTCAAATGCGTCCATAGAAAGACTGGATTTTAATTTTTTGCTTTTGTTTTTCATATATTTTCATACTTTCGATATTTTTTTAACTTTTTAATTTTTAAATTGTGAATTAATTTTTTTTGGTGGGGTTATAAATTTTATTTAGCAACAACCACAGCTTTATTGATAACAAGCTTTAAGGCTTCATCCATTAAAAGAGAATGTTGTAAGTTTTTTTCAGGAAGGTTTTGTTTGATTTGATTAACTGGAACTTTGTAATAGTTACTTAATTTTTGGTATTGTTGTTCGATTTTTTCGGTGGAAATAGTTAGTTTTTCTTGGGAAGCAACTTGTTCCATAATAAGTTGGTATTGGAGGTTTTTTTGTGCTTGTTGTTTGAATTCTTTTTCCATGTTTTCATCACCAATACCTAAATATTGTTTATATTGTTCCAAAGTTAAATTTTGTTGTTTTAATTGTGCTTCAAATTCTTTTTGAAGGTGGGTTTGTTCTTGGGAAATAATTTCTTGAGGAATTTGTAATTCGGAATTTTTAACTAATTGTTCTATTATTTGTTTTTTAACGTTTTCTTTGTCTTTATGTTTTTTTTGTTCTAAAAGAGTTTGTTTAGTGTTGTTTTTTAATTCTGCTACGGTTGAAACATTGGCAAGTTTAAGTGATTTTACCAAATTGTCTGTTAGTTGAGGTAATTTTTTAGTTTTGATTTGGTGTAGAGTTACTTTAAAAAGAACTTTTTGATTAGCTAGTTTTTTTTGGTTGTAATCGCTTGGGAAAGTGATATTAATGTCTTTGGTTTGTCCTTGTTTCATCCCTAACATTTGGTCTTCAAAACCAGGTACAA
>CAMOAP010000038.1 GCA_946577115.1 uncultured Acholeplasmataceae bacterium
TTTTATTTTCTTTTTTCTTTTATTATTGTGCTCCTTTAGAAATTAAATTTTTAGTTTTTGCCATTTTATCAATAAAATCAGTCCAAGAAATGTTTTTTATACTCAAACATCCCAAAGACACCCAAAAACAAATCTTTATTAAATTTGGGTTAGTTGCCACTTCTACTTTATTATTTTTTACATTTGTTTGTTTGATGTTGTATCAAAATATTTGTCAAAATAATAAAGTAACAAATGATTTTTTGCTACCTTTCAAAAGTTTTTTATCACATTTAAAACAACCGTTATTTAATTATTATTTTTTCCTCCTTTTATTTTTGCCTTTTGTGTTAGCATTAATAATGCTAGTTTTTTTACCCTTTTTGCAAACTCAAGATGTAAGCAAAATCTTTCTTATCACTTTTTATATTGGTTTTTTGATGGCTTGTCTTTTTTCTTTGTTTTTCTTGCATTGGCATTATTTATTTTTATTTGTTTTAACAGTTATGCTCACTGATTCTTTTGCTTTTTTAGCACGTTTCCCTCGTTTTTTTCCCTTTTTAGGAACAAGACCCCTAGCCCCTCACCTAAGTCCTAAAAAAACTCAAAAAGGCGCTATTTTAGGTACTTTTGGTTCTACTATAACAGTTTTGATTGTCTTTTTATTTCTTAAATGTGACTCTTGTATTAGATTTCCTATTTATACTTTTTTAATTTCTATTATTTCTCAAATCAGTGATTTGTTAGCTTCCAAATTTAAAAGAGATTATGGTATAAAAGACTTTGGAATTTTCCTTCCGGGTCATGGTGGTTTTTTAGATAGATTTGATTCTTGGCTTTTGAGTTCTTTTTTTGCTATCACACTTTTTAATTTACCTTTTTAAACAAATCTAAACTACCATATTTATTTATATTTTTTCAACATTTAATCTTTTTTCCTGTGACTTGTTATGATATAATTTTATTTGTAAATGTTAATATAAAATAATAATTTTTTTCGCATTTTCCACTTCTCTTTATCACAAATTTAAATTCAATATTTTGTAAGTGAAAATTATTAAAAAAATTAAAATATTGATTTAAAAAAATAGTTTAAATTTTTTCAATCGTCTATTTTTTTGCAAAAAAAACATTAAAGGAGTAATTTATGAATTACAAACTAAGAACAAAAGTGATTGCAGGTAATTGGAAAATGCACAAATGTAAAGACGAAGCCCTGCAATTTATCCAAAAAGTAAGTTCGAAAGTTCCTGATCAAAACCAAGTTCAAACTCTAATTTTCCCTCAAATTACCTTATTGGATCCCTTAGTAAAATTACAAGGATCCAATTTACAAGTGGGGGCTCAAAATATGTTTTATGAAAATGAAGGCGCTTTTACTGGTGAAGTTTCACCACAAAATTTGCTTTCACTAGGTGTCAAACACGTTTTATTAGGACATAGCGAAAGAAGAAATCTTTTTGGAGAAACTGATCAAACAGTTAATCTAAAACTTTTATCAGCTCTCAAACACAAATTAGTTCCTACTGTTTGTGTGGGTGAATCGCTTCTTACCAAGGAAAACAAACAAACTCAAGTGTTTTTAGACCAACAATTAACCAATATTTTTTCAGGTGTTCCAGAAGAAGCATTACAAAATATAATCATCGCTTATGAACCGGTTTGGGCAATTGGTACAGGCAAAAACGCAACTCCCCAAAATGCTAACAAAACCATTGAACAAATCCGAGAAAAAGTCAATGCACTTTATTCTGCCCAAGCATCTTGTGCCATGAGAATTATTTATGGTGGTTCGGTGTCTGTGGCCAACATTAAAGCCATTTTAGAACAACCCGCTATTGATGGTATTTTAGCAGGAAAAGCTTCCCTCCAAACCGAGGATTTTTTATTTTTTGCTCAAATAGCAAGCAAACAAGCCTTAGTTGCCACTAAAGATATTTTTCAAAAAAATGATTGTCCTTTTTGTTGTTAATTATAATTTACATTTAGGAAAATGAGACCAATATTTGTTAAATGTTTTTATTTACATTTGCTAAAATTAATTAATCCCTTTTTTCTAATTGCTTTTTTTTATTTTTTGCATTTCATCATTTTTTGTTTTTCTCGCATACGATGTGATAATAGGAGTTTCAAGTGAAACAAAAAAAAGAATCTTTATTTATTTTTGATATTGATGGCACCCTTTTAAGTTCTAAATATAAAAAAATCTTTCCTCAAACAATCAAAGCTATCCAAACTTTAGCCCAAAACCCTGATAATGTTTTGGCAGTTGCCACAGGAAGAAACATTAAAAGAATAGATGTTTTAGGTGATTTACTACCTTATTTTAAACATTTTGTGTTTTTTAACGGTGGTCTGACTAAATATTTTGATAAAGTAATTGATGATAGACCTTTTAAAAAAGAGGTAGTTAAAGAACTAATCGAAAAAGCCCATCAAGCCCATATTCATATAGGTCTTACAGGAATGACACAAGAAATTGTGCCAACCCCAGAAGACTTAATTCCACCTTTATTAGGAGAGCTTTACTGCACCAATAAAAAATCTGTAGTTGACCCTAAATTCCATCTGCATAACAATGTTTATCAAGTGTGGCTATTCGAACCCAACAAAGAAAAATTGCAAAATTTTCTTAAAGATTTGAAATACTTGCAAGCGTATTATTGGAGAACTAATGGTGGTGTTGATTTAGTGCCTCAAAACGTGAATAAAACTTGTGGTATTAAAAAATTAAAAGAGCTTTACTGCAATCATAAATTAGTTTGTGTAGGAGACGGCTATAATGATGTTGAAATGCTTAAATTAGCTGATTTAGGCATCGGATTGGAAAACTCCAATTGCCAAGAAATAAAAGATAATTGTAATCTTTTAGCTCCTCATATCGACGAGGATAAATTCTATGATTTTTTAAAACTACATCATTTAGTTTAATTTTTTATTTTGGATTTTAATTTAAAAACAGCATAAATTTTACTTGCTTTTATAATTTTTATATTTTTCTTATCTGTTTTGTGATTTTAAAAACGTTAATTTGCATTCTTTTTGGTAATAATAATAGATTTTGTTTTTTTGCACTTATACCTATAAAAACGCCCAAATTCCTAAATTATTTTTTAGCCCAAAAAGCTAATTAATAAACCTAATTAATTACAATTTAGATGCAAATTTAAAACCAAAGAAAGGATTAAGTTAAATGTTAACTTCCGATAAAAATGTTCTTTTAAAAGCGCATCAACAAGAATACGCTATAGCTCAAGTAAATATTAACAATTTAGAATGGACCAAAGCTGCTTTACAAACTGCCGAAGAACTAAAATCACCTGTTATTTTAGGAGTATCCGAAGGAGCTGCGAAATATATGGGAGGATTTAAAACAGTCGTTGCAATGGTAAGAGAACTAGATTCCTTTTATAAGGTCTCTGTTCCTGTTATTTTGCATTTAGATCATGGTTCTTATGAAGGCGCCAAACAAGCCATGGAGGCAGGATTCACTTCTGTTATGTTTGATGGCAGTCATTATGATTTTCCCCAAAATTTAAGCAAAACTAAAGAAATCACGGAAATATGTCACCAAAAAGGACTTTTAATAGAAGCAGAAGTTGGGGGCATCGGTGGTGAAGAAGATGGTATTGTGGGTCAAGGAGAAATTGCAGATCCTCAAGAATGCAAACAAATTGCTGATTTAGGTGTTGATATGCTTGCTGCTGGAATTGGCAATATTCACGGTAAATATCCTGATAATTGGACAGGACTTGATTTTAGTGTTTTTGCTAAAATTAGAGAACTTACCAACAAACAAACGCTCCTAGTTCTGCACGGAGGAACTGGTATTCCTGAAGACATAATTAAAAAAGCTATTTCTTTGGGAGTAGTAAAAATCAACGTAAACACCGAATTTCAATTAGTTTTTGCCCAAGCTACTAGACAATACATCGAAGAAAAAAAAGATTTAAAAGACAAAGGTTTTGATCCGCGCAAGTTATTAAATCCTGGATATTTAGCTATTAAAGAATTAATGAGGCGTAAATTAGCTCTTTTTGGTTCAATCAACAAATCCTAATTATTTAATATTAATGTTTCCTAATTTTAAATAATTCCTTTAAGAAAATATAACTACCATTATAAAAAAACTTCTTTTTTAAATTTTAGAGAAGCAAGGTTCAAAATATTGAAATTGCTAATAACAATATGAACAATAAAAATA
This sequence comes from uncultured Acholeplasmataceae bacterium, assembly GCA_946577115.1. Lineage (GTDB taxonomy): Bacteria > Bacillota_I > Bacilli_A > Acholeplasmatales > Acholeplasmataceae > Phytoplasma. The sequence goes on from CAMOAP010000038.1 coordinate 4,184, forward strand.
ATATATTTATTGTTTTATTAGCAATTAAAATATTTTTATTGTTTTTGGTATTTTAGCTTTGTACAGTTATTTTAAATGCAAAAAAATCAAAAACAAACGTTGTTTTATTATGCGATAATTTCAAATTAAAAGAACAATTTTTTTTAGGAATTCAATTTACTGAAATTTTTTAAAGAATTAATGATTTTGAAAAGCAAAGATTAATGGTGGGGCGAAATATTTTTAACTTTTGAAATAGGAGTTTTTACCCATCACAAATGCAGCCTTATAGAAGGTGAACTGTATCAATACTTGGAAGAAATAAATTCCATTAAAGACGAATTGCCAAAATTAACAATCGAAAAAAATAAACAACATAAACGCTAAAATAATACCAATATTTAACAATTATTATTCCTTTAAACATTTGATAAAATAAATAAAATAATTCAACTTTATAATAAACATTATTATA
>CAMOAP010000039.1 GCA_946577115.1 uncultured Acholeplasmataceae bacterium
TCTTTTAAAAAGAGTCTTCTTTATTTTTTAAAATCATCTACATTTATGTTATTTACAATGACAAAATCTTTTTTTTATTTCTACAAACAACAAAGGGAACAAAGATAGCAATAAAATAATTACAAAATCTTTTGTTGTTAAATAAATTAATTGAAATAAATCTCTTATAAAAGGGATAAAAATGATGATTAATTGCAAAAACACACTAATGGCAAACGCTTTAATCAAAAAGGAATTTATTTTTAACTTAAAAACAGAAGTACAAAAACTTCGCAAATTCCATACATGAATCAATTGTGAAAATGCCAAAACCATAAAAGCAAAAGTTTGAGCATATCTTATTTTATCACTATCATGATTATAATAACCTATCAAAGAAGCCATAAAAGCCAAAAGACCAATTAAAAATCCTTCTAAAATAATTTTTTGATAAGTTTTTTTATTCAGTAAATTTAATTTAGGATTATAATTTTTTGGCGACATAGAATTTGTTTCTTGTGGTTCTATTCCCAAAGCCATTGCTGGCAATGAATCCGTGACTAAATTAATCCAAAGAATTTGTAAAGCAGTCAAAATTTTAAAATCACACCCAAAAAAGAAAATTCCTAAAAAATTACCAAGCAAAATCAAAATAATTTCACCAACATTACAACTCAAAAGAAAAACTAAACTTTTTTTAATATTATTAAAAATATTTCGTCCTTCTTCTAAGGCATTCGTAATAGTAGCAAAATTATCATCTATTAAAATCATATCTGATGCCATTTTGCACACATCAGTACCTGCGATTCCCATAGAAATTCCCACATTGGCTTGTTTAATGCTTAAAGCATCATTTATGCCATCGCCTGTCATCGCTACCACAAAACCTTTTTTTTGCCAAGCTTGCACAATTTTTAATTTATGATGAGGATTAGTTCTTGCATAAACTTTAATTTGCAATAATTTTTCCAAAAATTCTTCCTCTGGCATTTGAGTTAATTCATCTCCTGTAATAGCTAAATCTTGAGGTTGGGATAAAATATTTAATTTTTTGGCAATCACAAAAGCAGTTTTTAAATGGTCCCCTGTAATCATAATAGGAGTGATGCGTGCCTGATTGCATTTAAAAATAGCTTGCCAAACTTCTTTTCGAATAGGATCTTCCATAACCACTGCCCCTAAAAAAATAAGATCTTTTTCAAAGATATCAGGATTTTTTTTAAGATTCGTTTCTAAATCAATAGAAAATACACGATAAGCAACTCCCAAAACTCGCAAAGATTGCTCACTTAATTGACTAATTTGTTTTTCTAATATGTTTGTTATTTTAGCATCTTTTTCAATGATTTGTTCTTGATATTGAACTTGACTACATTTTTGCAATAAAACTTCTGGAGCACCTTTAGTGATAGCATAAATAAATCCGTCTTTATGATGAAAAGTTGTCATCAATTTCCTTTGGGAATCAAAGGCAATTTCTGCAAAACGAGGATATTTCTTTTTGAGTGCAAACGCATCATATTGATAAAACAAAGCTAAATCAATAAAGGCTTTTTCAGTAGGATCGGCAAGAATTTCTAAGTTGTTTGAAGTGGTATCTTGGGTTATTTTTGCAACACTAATCAAAGCATCATTACATAAAATACCAAATAAAAGTAACTTTTCCAAATTAAAGGGTTTTGGTACATTAATATCTTCCACACAAAAGGGAATTATTTTTTCCAAAGAGTTACAAACTATAATTTTTTTAACAGTCATATTATTTTGGGTTAAAGTTCCTGTTTTATCAGTACAAATAACATTAACAGACCCCAAAGTTTCTAAGGTTTTTAAATTTTTAACAATAGCTTTTTTAAGAGCAAGTTTTTTCATCCCTAAAGCCAAAATTAAAGTCACAATAATTAATAAACTTTCAGGAATAGCAGCAACTGCAAGAGCAATGGCATCCAAAAAAGTATGTTTCAAAATGTGGGAATTAAAAGTTGAGTTATAAATATTTTTGCCAATCGTCCATAAACCATTAAAGAAAATAATAATACCAATTATCAAAGTTAACTTTTTAGTTAATTTGGAAATATTTTGTTCCAATGGTGTTTTTTCTTGTAGAGGTTGAGTAATAAAATGGGTAATTTTTCCAATTTCAGTTTGCATTCCTGAAGCACAAACTACCCCTTTGGCTCTTCCTTTTAAAATAACAGTATTCATAAAAGCCATGTTTTGATTAGTAAGAACTGAATCTTTACAATCCCAAGCACTTTTTAAAACAGCTTGTGATTCTCCCGTAAACAAAGATTCATCTACATATAAATTAAATGTTTCTAAAAGTATTATATCAGCTGGAATAATATCGCCAGTTTCCAAAATAACAATATCTCCTATCACTAAATTTTGCATAGGAATTAAAAGAGGTTTGCTATCTCTTATTACTTTTGCATTAAGGGGAGTTTTTTTTGAAACATTGGCTAAAACTTTTTGTGTTTTGGTTTCATAATAAATACTTAAAAAGGCGTTAATAAAGACAATAATCAAAATAAAACAACCTTCCAAAAGTTCTTCTTTGTTGCTTTGTAAAATGCCAATTACAAAATTAATGGTAGCTGCTAACAGAAGGACAATAACTAAAAAATCTTTAAATTGTTGTTGTAATTGATGCCAAAAAGTGGTTTTTGCAAGGGTTTTAATTTGATTTTTACCGTCAATTTGCAATCTTTGAAAGGCTTCTTTATCAGTAAGCCCTTTTGTGATTTTGGTTTGCAACAATGCTTGCAATTGTTCAGGGTTTTTGTGACTAAATGAATGTTTCATTAAAATTCCTTTATTTAATATAAATACAAAAAATGTTTTGTGCAAAGCACAAATTAAAATTTTTAATTTGTTTTGCATGTATTATAAAGTTGTGTTTTATAAATAATAATAAAATAAGTAAAGTTTGCAAATAAAATAAAAAAACTAAACTGTTTTAGCAGTTTAGTTGCGTTTCTTTTTTGGGAACAAAAGTTATCAATCCCATAAATAAGGCAGATAATTTAATACGTAAAACAGTATAAAAAAGCGATAAAGACATTTGTGTAATAAGTTCTTTGAAACTTGTTTCTTTATAAAAATATCCAATAATAAAAACACCCACAGCACCAAAAATCATAAGAATATAGCCAGACATTTCCACTACAAAAGAAATATCTTTTTTCTTATAAACAGATAAATATTTAGCAACAATATCAAGTCCTCCAGTAGAAGCGCCGATTCTTACAGGAATACCATTAAAAACACCTATTAAAATGCCTGCAAAAAAAACTCGGGTAAGATCACTTAAAAAATCACTTTCGGTTTTAAATATTCCAAAAAATCGTTCAGTATGATATAAAAAACCTTGTTTAACTTGATTTTCAATAAAAAAAACCGAAACAAAAAGAAGTACAGCTGCAAAAGCAGTAGTAATAGTAAAATATTTACCTAAATAAGGACGAGATATAAAAAACAATAAGAAAACATTAACGACAAAGTAAAAAGTACCAGCAATGACTATAATATTATGAGTTTCAATTTTTCCTGCTTTATGTAATAATTTGCCTATTACATCACCTAAACCAATAACACCAGTAGGAAAAAGATCGGTTTTATATCCGCCATCTCGGGTACAATCAAAAGCCCAAACTGAAACTAAAACATATACTATTAAGGATAAAGATAAAAGTAATATTTTTTTAAATTCTTGATCATATTGAATTTTTTTCTTTGTTGGAGGAAAATTTTCAATATTTTCCATACCATTTTTCATAATACACCTATTTCTTTTATTTTAATATATTTTGGCAACGTGTGCACAAAGGAGTAAGGGGTTTGGTGATAACTACGTTCCAACATCTTTGACAAGCATATCCATAAGCCTTAGCGATTTTAACATCAAAAGTATCTTTTAATTGAAGTGTTACTTTAGAGACTATAAAAAGTTGATGCAATTGATCTTTAATTTGTAAGACACCCAAAGCATGCATTTCTTCTTGGGTTAATGATAATGTAATATGTGCTTGCAAAGAAGAATTAATAAGTCCACTTTGTCTTGCTTTTTCCAAATATTGTAAAATGTTTTTTCTTAATGTTAAAAATTTATGATATTCTAATAAAAGATTAGAATTGGGGCGTGTTTTGGGTTGTGGCATTTTTTCTAAATAAATATCTTTTTCCACAGCAAAAGGGAAAAAGCCGTAAACTTCCGAAGTGGTGTGAGGAATGATCGGAGTTAAAACTTGTAAAAGCGATAACAACAAGTCATATATAGTTGATTGAATCATCTTTCTTTCTTGATGATCTTCTTTTTCGATGTATAAAATATCTTTGGCAAAATCTAGATAAAAAGCACTAATTTTATTAGTAATGAAAGGGAATAAATATCTTAACACACCTTCAAAATTATAAGTATCATAAGAATGTATTACGTTTTTTAACATTTCTTCAAAATCTAGCATCATTGCTTGATGGAAAACAGTTCTTTGTTCAAAGGCAATATAATTAGTATCTTTTTTAAAATTATCTAAATTGCCTAACATAAAACGGAAAGTGTTTCTAATTTTACGATAAAGATCTTCTACTTGTTTTAAAATGGCATGGTTAATGCGGACATCAAGATTATAATTAGTGTTTGCAACCCATAAACGAATAACATCTGCTCCTTTTTGTTCAGCAACAGTTAATGGATCAATGACATTGCCCAAAGATTTAGACATTTTTTTGCCTTCTCCATCAAAAACAAAACCATGAGTAATAACAGTTTTATAAGGAGCTTGATTTTGAGAGGCTACAGAAGTAATTAAAGAAGAATTGAACCAACCACGATATTGATCAGAGCCTTCCAAATAAACATCACTTTGTAAAACTTGATTACGTTTTTTAAAAATACTATAAGAAGTTCCTGAGTCAAACCAAACATCCATAATATCTAGTTCTTTGGTAAACAAATTGTTGGGACTTTGTGGATGGGTATAATGTTCAGGAAGTAGTTTTTTAACATCCCATTCATACCAAATATCCATTCCGTGATGTTCAAATAAATCAGCTACATGATTAATTAATTTTAAATCTAAAATGGGCTGTTGGGTTTCAGTGTAAAAAATAGGAATGGGGATTCCCCAAGTTCTTTGACGACTAATATTCCAATCCTCGCGATTAGCAATCATATTAGTCATTTTTAATTCTCCCCAACGCGGAATCCACTTAACTTTTTGGGTTTCTTCTAGTAAAAGGGATTTAATTTTTTTAATAGAGACAAACCATTGAGGAAGTGCAAGAAAAATAACTGGTTTTTTGGTGCGCCAATCATGAGGATAGGAGTGCAAAATCACATCGGATTTAAGCAAAGAATGGTCTTTTTCTAAATCAGAGATGATAGCTTCGTTGGCTTTGGTGTAAAATAGACCTTGATATTTGGAAACATCTGTCATCATACCTTTTTTATCAACACTACAAACAACATCTAAATTATATTTTTGACCTAATAAAAAATCGTCCAAACCGTGTCCTGGAGCGATGTGAACTAGCCCTGTTCCTTCTTCATCCAAAACGTGTTGTGATAAAATAATTTTTCCATATTTGGAAATAAGGTGATTTAGGTAAGTTAAATTTTCTAAATTTTTTCCTTCAAAAGTGGCAATAACTTTAATGTGTTCTGGATTCCAAGAAAAAACTTTTTGAAGAAAAGGCATGTTTTTAGTGCCTACCAAATAGCGTTTTTGTAAAACTTCAATTAATTGATATGATTTTTCAGGATGCACCGCGATTGCTACATTGGCAGGCAAAGTCCAAGGATTAGTTGTCCAAATCACCAAAGCCACATTATCAAAAATATCTAGTTTCTTCATGCTAAAAGCAACATAGATAGAAGGAGATTCGTGATTGTGATATTCTAATTCTGCTTCTGCCAAAGCAGATTCTAAAGTAGGTGACCAATGAATGGGTTTAAGGGCTTTAAAAATTAAAAATTTTGAAACCATTTTTCCAAAAATTCTTACCTGATCAGCAACAAAAGTTTTATCCAACGTTAAATAAGGATTTTGCCAATCTCCTAAAATCCCTAATCTTTGAAATTGCTGTTTTTGATTATTAACATTTTCCAATGCAAATTCTCGACATTTATCTAGGAAAGATTTTCTGGTAAAAGAATTTTTGGAAATTTTTTTAAGCACTGCTGCCTCAATTGGTAAACCATGAGTATCCCAACCAGGAATGAAAGGAGTATAAAAACCTTGCATACTGCGAAAACGAACAATAAAATCTTTTAAAATTTTGTTTAAGGCGTGTCCCATATGAATATTGCCATTAGCATAAGGCGGTCCATCATGCAAAATAAAAGGGGCATTATCTTGATTTTGTTGTAATTTTTTGTGATATAAGTCAATGATTTGCCAATGTTTTTGAATATTGATTTCGTTTTGTCCTAAATTTCCTTTCATAGGGAAATCAGTTTTTGGCATCAAAAGAGTTGTTTTATAATTCGTTTTCATATCTTTTTATCTCCTTATTTTTAGCTTGTTAAATTACTTAATATTTTTTATTTGAACTTAAAAGTGTAAAATGAAATGAAAAAATCTCACAATTCAAAATTAAACATTAAATCTAAAAGTAATAATATCGCCATCTTTAACTATGTATTCTTTACCCTCAATGCGAACTTTGCCTTTTTCTTTACTTTTTTGAAAAGTTTGGGTTTCTAATAAATCAAGGTAAGAAACAACTTCAGCTTTGATGAAACCTTTTTGTAAATCAGTATGAATAATACGGGCACATTCAGGAGCTTTAAGACCTTTTTTAAAAGACCAAGCACGAACTTCTTTAGGTCCTGCAGTAAAATAAGTTTGGAGCTCTAAAAGAGCATAACTTTCTTGAATTAATTTAGTAAGTCCTGATTCTACAAGACCATAATCCTTTAAAAAAAATTGCTTTTCTGCAAAATCTAAAGACGATATTTCTTTTTCTAATTGCACACACAAAGGAATTACTTTTTTGGATTCTTTAGTAGCATACGATAAAACTTGTTGGTAAAAAACGTTGGAATCCAAAGATAATAAATCATATTCTTTAATGTTAGCTAAATAAAGGGAAGGTTTTAAAAATAACAAATTAAAGGTTTTAACAAGTTTTAATTCTTCATCCGAAAAAACCAAATTTTTTAAATCTTGGATAGTTAAATGAGTTTTGATTTTGTTTAATAACGCTTTTTCTTGTAATAATTCTTGGTCAAGTTTATTTTTTTGTTTACCCAATTTAAGTAAGCGTTTGTCGATTTGTTCTAAATCTGCTAAAGCTAATTCTGTTTGAATAATATCAATTTCTTCTACAGGATTATTCGTTTCTGTCACATGAGCAATATTGGGGTCTTCAAAACATTTAACCACATGACAAATAGCATCTACATTGCGAATATGACTTAAAAATTGATTGCCAAGCCCTTCACCTTTAGAAGCTCCTGCCACCAAACCCGCAATATCTTTGAATTCTATAAAAGCAGAAATAGTTTTTTGAGATTGAAAAATTTGAGATAAAGTTTTAAGACGCGAATCTGACACTTCTACAATGCCAATATTAGGTTCAATAGTGGCAAAAGGGTAATTAGCTTCTAAAACTTGCATTTTAGTTAAAGCATTAAATAAAGTAGATTTGCCCACATTTGGCAAACCAATAATTCCGACTTTCATTTTTTAGTTTCCTTATGGTATTTTATTTTGTAAAAATAGGTAGTGTGTGTTTTTGTTGAGGGGGAAAAATATGGTTATAAAAATGTTTAAAAAAAATAACTAATATTTGGTTTGGTTTTTGATTTCTTCGTAAAAGCTCACATAATTTTGATATCGAGAGGGAAGTATTTGGCCGTTTTCTAAGGCTTTTTTGACGCCGCATTTTTCTTCTTGTAAATGCAAACAACTTTCACCAAAAAAACAATCACAAACATGTTCTACAAAATCAGGATAAAAATTCTTTAAATTCCCAGAGCAAAAAGTAGTTAAGTCTAATTTGGAAAAACCAGGAGTATCCACAATAAATCCACCATTAAACTCATATAATTGGGCGTTTTTGGTGGTATGTTTGCCTCTACCAAGACTTTCGGAAATTTCTTGTATTTTGAGTTGGGCATCTGGAATTAAGGCTTTTAGTAAAGTAGATTTCCCTACTCCAGTTTGTCCTGCCAAAACTGTAATTTTATTAACAAAAATATGTTTAATAGCATCTATTCCTATTTTTTGCTTGGAGTTGATATAATAAAAGGGTTGAAATTTTTGGTAATAAGATAATTCTTGTTGCATTATTGTAAGGTTTTTGGGTTCTAACAAATCTATTTTAGAAAAAACTAAAATTATATCTAATTTTTGTTGTTCTAAAATTAATAAAAACTTATCTAATAAAAGAAATTGAAAATTGGGTTTTACTAAGGAAAAAACTAGTAATACCTGGTCAATATTGGTAACATTAGGTCTTTTTAATTCATTTTTACGAGGCAAAATAGATTGAATTAAATAAGTATCACAAGAAAGTTCATAAAACACAATATCGCCTACTTTAATAATAAAGTCAGAGGCAGAAATATTTTCTTTTTGGGTAGTTATGATATCAAGGGTTTTTAATTTGCCTCTTTTTTTAGCTTCTAAAATGATTTGAGTTTCTAAATCTTTAATATAATAAACTCCAGCCAAAAATCTTAATACTAAAGCTTTTTTCAAATAATAACTCCTTTTTACATTTTGAAATCTTTTTTAATTATTTTTTTCTTATTTTGTCTAAATTGCTTTTTAAAAATTTTTAAATCATCTCTATGTGTGATGAAAAATACTATATACTAATTTATTTTCATTTGAATAACTTTTTTATAATTAATTAAAAAAACCATTAATTATTTTTATTATAACATATAAAAAAACAATAATTACATATAAAGATCAATTGGCTTTAAATAAGTAAAAACAAAGTTTATTGGCTAATATTTTTGATAGATACGAATTTTACAAATCGGATTTTTATAATCCAAAAATAAAAAAGGGATTGGTTTTTCGGGTAAAAATGGTTACATAAAAAAGGAAGGACTCCTTAACAATAAGGAGTCTTTTGTTAATTTTTTATTAATATTTTATCAATATAATTAGGCAAGGGTAAAATTATAGGATTACAAAATAATTATTTTTATAATTGAAAATAGGATGTTGTTTTTTTATTTATTAAATTTACTTAATAAAGCCAAAACTTGTTGTTTAATTTGGGATAAATAAGACTCATCGTCCAAGTTATTGATAGCTTTGTCAATCAAATCTGCAACTACAACAAAATCATTTTCTCTAAAACCTACTGTTGTCATAGCAGGTGTGCCAATTCTAATGCCACTTGTAACAAAAGGTTTTTCTTGATCAAAAGGAATGGTATTTTTATTGACAACAATATTTATTTTTTCTAACATGTTTGCAATTTTAGCTCCTGTAAACTCAGGATTTTTATGTTTAACATCAATTAGAAATAAATGATTTTCAGTACTTCCACTTACAATGCGATAACCTTTTTGTTGGAAAGCTTTAGCAAAGGTGTTTGCATTTTTGATAACTTGCTTTTGATATTCTTTAAAAGAAGGCATCATCGCTTCTTGAAAAGCAACAGCTTTAGCAGCAATAGTATGCATGAAAGGTCCCCCTTGGATACCTGGAAAAATACCACGATTGATTTTTTTAAATAATTCTTCTTTATTAGTTAAAATCAAACCTCCACGCGGTCCTCTCAGCGTTTTGTGAATAGTAGAAGTAACAACATCGGCGTTAGCTTCAAAAGGACAAGGATGAAGACCACAAGCAACTAAACCTGCAATATGGGCAATATCGGCCATTAAATAGGCATTGACTTCATCAGCAATTTGACGAAACTTTTTAAAATTAATAGCTTTGGAATAAGCCGAATATCCTGCAATAATTAATTTAGGTTTAACTGCTAAGGCAATTTTGCGAATTTCATCATAATCCAGCATTTCAGTTTGGGGATTGACATTATAAAAATGAGGTTCGTAAAAACCACCAGAAAAACTTAATTTATGACCATGAGTAAGGTGTCCTCCATCAATTAAAGATAATCCTAAAATTTTATCACCAGGTTTTAATAAGGCTTGAAAGGCTCCCATATTTGCTTGTGAACCTGAATGAGGTTGGACGTTTGCATATTTAGCACCAAACAACTTGGTTGCTCTTTGAATGGCAATTTTTTCTATTTGATCTACATTTTTACAACCATTATAATATCTAGCTTGAGGATATCCTTCTGCATATTTATTAGTCAAAATACTTCCTTGGGCTTCTAATACTGCTTGAGAAACAAAATTTTCCGAAGCAATTAATAAGATATTTTCTTTTTGCCTAGTTTTTTCTTGTTCAATAAGATCAAAGATTTCTTGATCTTGGTCTTTTAATCCTAACTTGTGATTCATTTTTGGACACAACCTTTTTCTTTTTTTATTTTTGGGAATTCAATATAATTATTGGAAAAATAAAAGTATTTATAAAATCATTTACAAATTTATTTAATAAACAATAGAGCAAAAATGGTACTTATGGTTATAAAATCAATTATTTTCAAACGATAAGTAATCATTTTAGTGCGAGGAGATCCCAAAACATAACCTCTTACTTCCATAGCGTTGGAAAGCACCAAAGACCTTTTAAACACCAACACAAAAACAGGAACCAATAAGGCTAAAAGATGATTAATTCTTTTAAAAATATTTTTTTTGTATAAATCCATGCCTCTTGCTGTCTGAGCTTTTAAAATTTTATGGGTTTCTTGCAATAAAAAATAATTAGCCATAAAAATTAAAGAAAGCATCAAAGTAAAAGTTTCAGTAGCAATTTTGAGTTTTTTTAAAGGAGACAAAACAATATCTAGACCATCTTGAATTTCAATAAAAGAAGTTATTTTATTGAATAAAAAAAATAACATCATAATTAAAAACAACCTTGTCATAATAAAACAAATTCTTAGAAAAGCAGTCGTTTTCAATATATATTTTTTAGGTTGACATCCCAAAATATTTTGTATATTGGAAGGGAAATATGAAGGAATAACAAAGACACAGAAAAGCAACAATAACAAATAAGATAATTTAAAAGGGGTATATTTTTTAGTGAAATTATACAATAAAATACATATTGAAAACAACCAAAAAGAATTGATATCATAACTTAAAATAGGAATGGAAGTTTGCATAAAAGCATCACAAGAAGAGGTTTCCAAAGGAACTAAATTTATTACCAAAGAAATAATAAAAACAAATCTTAAATGTTTAATTCTTTGCCAAAAATAACTCCAAGTTACTCCAAAAAAGAAACAAAGGCTCATTAAAACTACCACAAAACAAAGATAAAATAAAGTAATGTATTTGTAGTTTGCAAAAATAAAAGCTTGATTTTGGGCGATATTATCAACATTAATGGGCAGTTTTAAAATAAAAACCAACAACAACATAAAAGCAAGAATTTTGATAGAAGGATGGAGTTGGTACAAAAAACAACGCGATAAATGGATATGGGATAAATTATTATTTGTAAAATCATTATTTTTCATCAATAATACCTTTTAACAATAAAATTCTTTTAAATATTGGGCAAGGGTGCTAAAACAATAGTGTGCTTTAAAAGGAATTCCTAAAGTTTGATTTAAATGTTTTAAAATTTTAAAAGTATCAGGAATATCTAAATTAAATTGCTCAAAGTGGGGGTGTTCAAAAAAAGTTTCTTTTGTGCCATCAAAAAGTAATTTTCCTTGAGACAAAACCAAAACACGTTTTGCATATTGGGCAACCAAATTCATATCATGAGTAATAATTATAATAGTTTTGTGAAATATTTTATACAAAATTTGTAAAAAATCCATAATATCAGAACTGCTTTCCAAATCAAGACCACGTGTAGGTTCATCAAGAATTAAAATATCAGGCTGCATGGCTAAAATACCTGCAATAGCTACTTTTCTTTGTTGCCCATCACTAATTTGAAAAGGAGATTTTTGATGTAAAGTGGGATGAATGTTGATTTGTTCTAAAGTTTTGAGAGCTTGCTTTTGGGCTTGTTGTTTGTTATTTAAAAAAACTTCGGCTCCAAACATTACATCTTTTAAAACAGTTATTTCAAATAATTGATATTCAGGAAATTGAAAAACTAAACCTAATTTTTGGCGCAAAGGGACTAAGAGCTCTTTTTTTGTTTTAGAAGTTATGGTAGTGCCAAAAACCGTTACTTTTCCTATATTTGTGGTAAGTAAAGCATTCATTAATTGCACTAAGGTTGATTTGCCTGATCCGGTTTTTCCCACTAAAGCAATAAATTCATTTTTAGAAGTAATTTTTAAATTAATATCCGATAAAGCAGCGACCGTTTTTTGGATGGAGGGGTTATTTTTATTATAATAAAAGCTTACTTTTTCAAATTGTATTGCCATAAAATATCCTTTAAATTTTCTAACATTTTATTATTTTTAATTTTTTTGGTGGTGCTATCTTTTAAAATTTCATAGTAAAGCTCTAATGATAAAGGGGGCTTTAATTTATATTGTTGCAAAAATAAAGGGTCTTGAAAAAGGTTTTGGGGTGGCCTTTGAGTAATTAATTTTCCTTGATCAAGAACAATAATTTCATCACTTTTAGAAGCAAACTCTAAATTATGAGTAATCGTAATCAAAATTTTATTTTTAATGGTTTGAATAATTTTTTGTACTTCCAAAGCGCCTTGGGGATCTAAAAAAGAAGTTGCTTCATCAAAGATAATAATTTCAGGTTCCATCGCTAAAATGGAGGCCATTGCTACACGTTGTTTTTGTCCTCCTGAAAGTTGATTCACGTTTTTATCCAATAAATCATCTATTTTTAACATTTTTGCATATTGCAAAACTTTGGATATAATTTCTTCTCTACAAACATTATAATTTTCCAATCCAAACGCAATATCTTCGCTTACAGTAAGTCCTGTAAATTGATAATCAGGATTTTGGAAAACCATACCTATTTTAGGTCGCAAAAGAGGCAAATTTTTTTCATTTAAAACCATATTATCAATTAAAATTTGTCCTTTTGTGCAAGCCAGCAGTCCTGCTAAAATTTTGGCTAAAGTAGATTTTCCCGAGCCATTATGACCAACAATAGAAACCCAAGAATTATTTTGAATAGTTAAATTAAGGTCTTTGATAATAGGATTAGAACTGTAATAAAAAGTTAAATTTTGAATGGATATCATAACTTTAATTTTTTCTTTCTTTGTTTGAATGTTTGATAGTTTTGATAGGGAATTTTTAAAATAGTTGATTTATTTTGAGTGGGGGTAAGTTTGAAAAAAGAAAACCATTTTTGCAACAAATCGCAAATCACAATATAAAATAAAAAATAAGATTGAGTTTTTATGAAAAGGTGGGAAACTCGTTATAAAATGAAGTAATTAAATTTAGTATCATAAATTTTTTTGCAAATAACAAGTTACAAAAGAAACGATGTTTTTTAAATGATTAGGTTCAAAAGGATTCGTAATTCCTGTAGTTTTTAAAAGATTGAAAAAAGTTTGTGAACCACCTAATTGACATAATTTTAAGTACTTTTGCCAAGTATAGGAATAATCTTGTTGACTTAAAATCCAAATTTCTAAAGCACAAATTTGGGCTAAAGTATAGTCAATGTAATAGAAAGGAGTAGAAAAAATGTGGCTTTGGCGGAACCAAAAAGTACCTTTTTCTAAAAAAGAGTCGCCTTCATAAGTTTCTAACAACAAATATTTTTTTTCCAAATTACGCCAACATTCTTTTCTTTGAGCAGGATTCATTTGGTGATTTTGATAAACTTCATGTTGAAAATGATCCACTAAAGCGCCATAAAGTAAAAAATTAAGGGATTGCGATAAATGTAGCAATTGATATTTGCCTACATCTTGAGCAAAAAAATCTTTTACCCACGGATAAGATAAAAATTCCATTCCCATAGAACTAATTTCAGCTGCTTCAAAAGTAGGCCAACGATATTCAGGAATTAAATGACGACTTTGATAAACTTGGAAAGCGTGTCCTATTTCATGAGTTAAAACTTCTACATCATGGCTTGTGCCATTAAAATTAGCAAAAACAAAAGGAGAGTTATATTTAGGAAGATAAGTACAGTATCCACCGCCTGTTTTGTTGGGTTTGATATCTAGATCTAATAAGTTTTTTTCTAAGAGAAAATCAAAAAATAGTTTAGTTTGAAGAGACATTGCGTGATACATTTTTTGTGCTTGTTTTAATTGAAAAGCAACTCCTCCTTGGGGTTTGGGATTGCCACTTACAAAATTAAAACTTTTGTCATAGCTTTCCAATTTAGCAATACCTAAACGTTTGGATTTACGTTTTTGAGTCATGGTATAAAACGGTAAAACATGTTTTAAAATGTTGATGCGATAATCTGCAATTTGGTTAGCATCGTAATCAGTGCGTCCCAAAAGATCATAACCTAAAACAACAAAGTTCGAATATCCCAATATTTGAGCCATCTTAGTGCGCGTTTGGACTAATTGGTCATAAATAAAGTCGTATTTTTGTTCATTTTTAGCAAAAAATTGCGAAACAGCTAATTGGGCATTTTTTCTAGTTTGCCTTTGGGATGATTCAAAAAAAGGAGCCATTTGACTTAAATTATAAAGTTTGCCTTCAAAAGTAATAGAAAGGTCAGAAATTAATTTTTGATATTTGGTTGTTAAAGTATTTTCTTCTTGTAAATAAGGCATAATTTTAGGGTCAAATGTTTTTAAAAATATTTTGGTTTGAGCAAATAAAAAGGCACCGAATTCTTTCACTAAGGCGTCATAATGTTTGCTTTTGACCATAATTTGACTAAATTGATGTTTCAATTCAGTTAGCAAAGGAACATTTTGGTCACAAAAATGTTTTTCTTGTTGATAAAAAGTATCTTTTACATTTAAGCTATGCCTAATTTCTGCCAAAGTAAACATGGAATTAATATCATCCATTAATGAATTAAAACGGTTAATAATTTTAATTTGTTCTATTAAGGAAGCATCCAAAAAAGCCTCTATCATAGGCAAAATGGTTTGTTTGGTTTGAGCAATATCAACTCTTTGATATACAAAATCTTGAAATTTCACTTTGGTTTAATCCTATTTTTTTAATTTTTATGAAAAAAATATCTAAATAGCAATGTTATGGTAAGTTGAATTTTATTTATGCTTATTTCCAAAAATATTTTATTATCGAATAACTATATTTTAATTATAAACTAATAAATTTGATTATTTCTTATCAAATTAGTAAGTGTCTGATAAAAATTGCAATCTTTTAAATAGCTCTTTTAAAAGGATAATTACAAAAAAGGAAGTCACAAACACTAATGATAATCTAATAAACAAATCTGCTTTGAGAATTTCAATTAAAATTTTTTTCATTGGAGTTTTAGCTTGCCAAGTTGTTTTTTTAAAAAGATCTATTTTTAAACGATATTTTAATACATTACACCAATTACATACTTGATATAACAGAGAAACAAACGTAATTACTAAATAAAATTTTAAAAAATGGTCTTTTTTTTGCAACAATAAACCAGGCAACAAAGCAAAGCAAATAAAACAAGAAAGATTGGCAACAGGTTCAAATCCAAAACTTTGAGTTTTGGGAATTAAATAAAAACCAATAGACTCGGCCAAAGAAGCCCCCATACAAGCAAGATACAAAGGAACATAAAAAGACATTATAATTAAAGGCAAAAAGCGCACATAGACAAGCAAATCAGTATGGGTTCTAAAAATATTTAACCCCGGTATATTTGTAAAAGTAGTTGTTTGGTTGCCAAATGTATAAAAAACTTTAGTTAAAATAATGGATAAAGAAGCTAAATAAGAAGTGAGGATGATTTGTCTTAAAAGTTTTTGATTGCGATTAAAATTATTATTCATAGTTTTTCTCTTTTCTTTGTGTATGTAATTTTATTATTTATATTAATAAAATGTTCTTTGACAACATTGAGGAAAAAAGAGGAGGGGGGGAAAATTATCTATAATAGTTAAGGTAGGTTTTAATTCTAGGATTTAAGAAAAACAAAAAAATCAAAATAAAGGGAAAAGTAGCCAATACAGGGATTAAATTATAACACAAACACCAAATAATAGGGTTGTGGTTTAATGGAGCTAAAAGGGGGAAATAATTTTTTTTATTTGTAATAAAGGGCAACCAAATAAAATAAGAAGCTAAACATTTAAAAGCAAAAACAAAGGTAAAAACTATTAATAAATTAATTAAAATTCTTTTATAATTATCAAAATATTTTAAATTAGGGGTGTAAAAAACAAAAGAAAGACTATAAGATAAATCAACCAAAAGATAATCCACAATCAAAACTGTAATTTGTTGTAAGGGGCGCATTTGTTGGTCTTGCATATAAGCTAAAATATTTATTGATTCACTTAAAAAAATAGCTTTAAATAGGTGAAATGAGGCATAAAGAGAACAAAAAAGAAAGCTATGTTTTTTACCCAATAAAAAACCAATTAAAATTAAGGGCAGGAGAGAAACTTTAATAAAAGAACCGATATTTGCTCCCATTTTGGCAATCCCTAACTTATCATATGCAAATTCTAAAACAATTGTTAATCCTAACAAAGTAGAAGCAATAATGTGTTTTTGC
>CAMOAP010000040.1 GCA_946577115.1 uncultured Acholeplasmataceae bacterium
AATATTTTTATGTTATTTTTTTCATAAGTTTTTTAACATTTTTATTTTTATCAATAAATAAATATTTATTGTTTTATTTATAATACATATATTTACTGATTCCAAATTTTAGAAAATTTATTATTTATTTCATTTAAAAAAATATTATCATCATTTGTTTTTTTCTTCAATAACTCATTTTTATTTTACTATTTTTTTATTGAAACCTAACCCATAAAACTATTGACAAACCACACTTTTTATTATATAATTAGGATGGTATTGTTATTGTTTTATTTTATAATATTCAAAATGCAATTATAAAAATTATCAAAGATTTTGTAATAATCTTATGATATTAACGTGAAAAGAAGAGTTTTTCTCTCGCCTGATTAACAATTAGTTTTTAGGCAAATAGCACATAAACATTTAGTGTTAGTTATTTTAGAGAAGAGAAATGTTCCTTTGGATGTTTCTTTTTTTTTTATTTTTGCCTTGTTTCGTTTTTTTTCATGTTATGTTATTTTTTTTTTACAAAATAACCCTAAAACCAAAGGAGGTTTTAAAAATTAAAATCAACAAATTTAAAAAAAGTTTCAATTTCGATTTATATAATGAAAATATACCACAAGGAAAATATCTCATTATTGATGAAAAAGGCGAAAAATTGGGTGTTTTTGACCAAAAGGAAGCTTTAAAATTATCAGAACAAAAAGAAATTGATATTGTAGTGGTAAACGCAGATTCCTCACCGATGGTAGCGCGACTAATGAACTATCAAAAACATCGTTATAACCAACAAAAAAAACTTCGTGAAGCCAAAAAGAAAAACCAAATTAGTGTTTTAAAAGAAATTCGCCTCAATCCCACTATTGATAAAAATGATCTGAATACTAAAATTAAACAAGCCCAAAAATTTTTAAAACAAGGTGATAAAGTAAAAGTTAGTATGCGTTTTCGTGGTCGTATGATTAATAATTTTCAATTAGGAGAAACAGTTTTTAAAAAAGTTATGCAAGATTTAAAAAACCTATCTCAAATTGAGACTCCTTTAAAATTACAAGGCAATCAACTAACAGCAGTTCTGTCACCTTTAAAATAACCTTTAATGTTATTTGAATGGCTGAAAAATTACCCAAAACGAAACAAATCAACCTAATTTTCATAAACCAAAAATATTTTTTACACCCAATTAAAAATAAACAAAATAAGAAAGGATGATTAAAGTGATTAAGAAAAAAACCCACAGTGGGCTTAAAAAACGCATTAAAATTACTAAAAAGAAAAAATTATTAAGAGGCCATGCCTACAAAAATCACCTTGCAGCTTCCAAAACTACCAAACAAAACCGACAACTAAGAGGAGTTACTTTTGTTAAACTTTGTGATTACAACAGAATCAAAACTCTTATTAGGGGATTATAAAAAGGAAAAAGAATATGGCAAAAATTAGTTTTACTCCTGCAAGACATCGTCGTCGCAAAAAAATTTTAAAAATGGCAAAAGGATATTTTGGTTCCAAAAGCACTCTTTACAAAACAGCTCATGAGCAAGTAATGCGTTCTTTGCAATATGCTTATAGAGACCGCAAACAAAGAAAAAGAGATTTTCGTAAATTATGGATCTCTCGTATTAATGCTGGTGCTATGTTATATGGCATGCAATATTCTCGTTTAATGCACGGACTTTCTTTGGCAAAAGTGGATGTCAATCGTAAATTATTAGCAGATTTAGCATACTTACAACCAGAAACTTTCGCACAATATGTTCAATTAGCAAAAGAAGCCTTAGTGCGATTTCAAAAAACATTAAAACAAAAAGAAGCGCAATCAACCAAATTACAAGAAGAAAAATCAAACAAATTTGCACAAACTGAAGAAAAAACCTCTTTACAATCTGAAAAAGTTTTATCTACTGAACTTTTTGAGGAAAAAACGGATGATGCTTTAGAAACACAACCACAATCAACCCAAATTAAAACAAAAAAACCTTCTTTAGATTTATCTAAAATGCTGCTTCCTGAGTTAAAAAAATTAGCAAAAGAAAAAAAAGTTCCTAATTTTAATAAACTTAAAAAAGCCGAAATTATTACAGCTTTAAAAAAGCTCTTGCTAAAAAAATAATTTAAAAATTTCAAAATGATTATTTTCATAATTTTTAATTTTTCAATAATTATAAAAAATAAAATAGGAGTTATATTAATATAATGAATCAAATGAAACAAAAAAATTTAAAAGGATTTTACTCTTTATTATTGGCAACTTTTTTCCTTTTTATAGCTGGATGTTGTTTTTTTGACCAAACATTCCAACTGGGAAGTCTGAAATTCCAATTAGGATTATTTTTTTTAGGTGTTCTTTTATCGCTATTTACTTATTTAGTAGTTTTTAAAAAATACAAAGAAACTTTATCTAAGCTTCGTTTTGTCTTCGCCATAGAAGCTTTTGTCTTTATTTTTGTCATTGTTACTTCCTTTTTATTACCAGGATTAGGTTTGTTAAATATTGATGATTTCAAAACCAAAAACCCTTTAGTTGGAAAACTTTTAACTTTTAACTATTGTTTATCATTGATGTTTGTTTTTCACAGTTTCATCAATTTAAATATTAATTATTTCAAGAAACAAAATTTTTCATTTTTCATTTTATATCTTTTAATGTTTGGATTTGGTTTTTTCGGATTGGGTAGTAATTTATTTGAAAACTTAAAAGATATCATTTTAAAATTATTTGCTGTTTTATCTTTAATGCACAGTATCTATCTTACATTTACAGGAATTAAAGAATTCCAAACTGTTAGTTTACACACACCCAAAAATAAGAATGAAAATGAGTGATTTAGTTTCTTTATTAAAAAATTTAACAATGTTAAATGGTATTCCAGGTCAAGAAAAATCAGTTGCTCGTTATGTAGTAAACAAAATCCAAAGCCAAGTAGACTCCATCGAATATGATAATTTAGGTTCTGTAATTGCTTGTAAAGGGAAAACAGGTCCTCGCATTATGTTTGCAGGACATTTGGATGAAATAGGATTAATAGTTAAGCAAATTACTCCAGAAGGTTTTATCAAATTTCAAACTCTTGGTGGGTGGTTTTCTCAAGTGATGCTTGCTCAAGTTTGGCAAATTCACACTGATAAAGGCATTCTTAAAGCAGTTACTGGTTGCAAACCTCCACATTTAATGTCTTTGCAAGAGCGCAATCAAGTTATTAACATTGCTTCTATGCATTTAGATATTGGAGTTGCAAACAAAGAAGAAGCCTTAAAATTAGGCGTTTGCGTTGGGGATATGGTAACTCCTTATATAGAATTTAGCACACTTGGAAATTCTGATTACCTCCTAGCAAAAGCTCTAGATAATCGTGTGGGAGTTGCAATTTTGATGCAAGTTTTACAAAATGTCAATCCTACTAATAATCAATTTTTTGGTGTTTTTACTACCCAAGAAGAAGTAGGACTACGCGGAGCTCAAACTAGTGCTCACAAAGTACACCCTCAAATTGCTATTGCTGTTGATACTGGTATTGGAAATGATGTTCCAGGGGGTGAAAAAGAAGGCCAAACCCTAGGAAAAGGACCTCAAGTTTTAGTTTATGATGGGGGCTTAGTCGCTCACAAAGGATTGCGCAATTTTGTCCTTAAAATTGCTTATGAAAATAATATTCCTGTGCAAGAAATAAGTGGCAGTGGTGGTAGAACTGATGCTGCAGCTATGCATTTAGTGCGCGAAGGAGCGGCTTCCTTATCTTTAGGTGTTCCTGTACGATACATTCATTCCCACACTTCTGTAGTTCACAAACAAGACATTATAAACACAATAAAACTTTTAACTTTGTTAGTAAATCAATTAGACGAAAAAAAAGTTAACGAAATTTTATTTCAATAAAAACACTTCTACAATTAAATAATTTCTAATTGGCAAACTAAATTATTTGAATAAAATATTTTAGTTTGTTTCTTGTAAATGGACGCCTTTTTATAACTTAAAATCAAAATAACTTCATTTTATAAATTATTTTGTAAAACTCAAACACGCGAACACACTCAAATCATTTATTTTTTTTATTTTGGTAAATGTAGCAATTAAAAAAAGATTTTTTTAGTATAATATTATTAAGCAATTATTGCTTTTGTAAAGGAGAAATAAAAAAATGGTTTTTGAAAAAATTAAAACTTTAATTGCCACCGAATTATCTTTAGACGCTTCTAAAATTACTTTAGACACCCGTTTTAAAGAAGATTTAGGACTTGATTCACTGGACGCCTTAGAATTAGTTATGGAAGTAGAAAAAATTTTTCAAATCAACATTAGTGATGCAACTTTACAAAATTTTAAAACTGTTCAAGATATCGTTTTTTACATAACCCAAAACACCTCTTAAACTAACTCATTTTTTCTTTTTAAATCATTTTAAACAATTAATTTAATTTATATTTCCTTATTATAACACATTATAAATGTTAAAACAAATATAGAAGGCTTTCAAGTATGACAAAATTATTTTATGATTTTAAACAAATAGAACATAAATGGCAACTTTATTGGCAACAAAATAAGGTTTTCAAAACTCAAGATAACTTTTTAAAAAAGAAATTTTATTGTCTTGACATGTTTCCTTATCCTTCTTCTGAAGGGCTTCATGTAGGTCATATTGAAGGTTATACTGCAAGCGATATTATGAGTAGGTTCAAACGCATGCAAGGTTTTAATGTTTTGCATCCTTTTGGTTGGGATTCGTTTGGGCTACCTGCCG
This sequence comes from uncultured Acholeplasmataceae bacterium, assembly GCA_946577115.1. Classification (GTDB taxonomy): domain Bacteria; phylum Bacillota_I; class Bacilli_A; order Acholeplasmatales; family Acholeplasmataceae; genus Phytoplasma. Next base: position 4,734 of record CAMOAP010000040.1, read on the forward strand.
AACAATATGCTTTGCAAACAGGCAAAAATCCCCTTACTTTTACTTATGAAAATATTAATAATTTTAAAAAACAAATCCAAAGTATTGGCAAAAGTGTTGATTGGGAAAGAGAACTTGCCACCTCAGATCCTTATTTTTATGCCTGGACGCAATGGATTTTTAAAAAACTTTACGAAAAAGGACTAGCAGTTCTCAAAAATACAGAAGTAAATTTTTGCCCTAATTTGGGAACAGTGCTTGCCAATGAAGAGGTAATTTCTAATGAAAAAGGGATGTTTTCTGAAAGAGGCCATCATCCAGTTGTTAAAAAAAAGATGAAACAATGGGTTTTAAAAATAACTCAATATGCCGACAGACTTTTAGATGACCTTAATTTAGTTAATTGGCCTTTAAATTTGAAAGAAATGCAAACTAATTGGATTGGCAAAAATCAAGGTGCAATTGTTGCCTTCCCAGTTTCTGACCAAAAAATGACTTTAAAAACTTTTACCACTCGCCCTGATGTTCTTTTTGGTGTAACTTTTTTAGTAATAGCACCCGAACACGAATTATCCTTACAACTCGCCAAACCCAAATACCAACAAGCAGTTAACCATTATTTGGAATTAACAAAACAAAAAAAAGACTTAGAAAGAGAAATCAACAAAGACAAAACAGGTGTTTTTACAGGTAGTTTTGCAATTAATCCTTGCAACAATGCCAAAATTCCTATCTGGATTGCTGATTATGTGCTTCCTCATTATGGCACAGGTGCTTTAATGTCTGTTCCTTGTCATGATCAAAGAGATTTTGAGTTTGCTAAAAAACATGGTTTAAAAATTATTCAAGTCATAACCCCCCCCTATTCTGATTTTGCAAACTCTACCACCAACCCAACTCAACCTCCCTTGACTGAAGCTTATACAGGAGAAGGGATTTACATCAATAGTGATTTTTTAAATGGCCTTAATAACGAGCAAGCCAAAACTAAAATGTTGGAATTTTTAGAAAAAAATAACCACGGATACCCTCATTATACTTATAAATTGCGTGATTGGGTCTTTTCGCGCCAACGATATTGGGCAGAACCCTTACCCATTTATTATGATGATTCCAATAATGAAATTTATACTGATAGCGACGAAAACTTTCCCATAGAACTTCCTATTTTGGAACAAATCCAACCATCAGGTACAGGCGAATCGCCCCTATCCAGAGCCCATTTTTGGTTATATTTTGAAAAAGATGGTAAAAAATATCGCAGAGATTCCAACACCATGCCACAACTTGCAGGTAGCTCTTGGTACTATATTGGCTATATTTTGAAAAATTATTTGGGTCTAATCCCATTAAATACCACCAAAGCAAAAGAACTACTTGACTATTATTTGCCAGTAGATTTATATATCGGAGGGACAGAACACGCTGTTGGTCATTTGCTTTATGCACGTTTTTGGCATAAGTTTTTATACGATCTGGGTTTGGTTTCTACCAAAGAACCTTTTCAAAAATTAGTTAATCAAGGTATTATTTTGGGACATGATCACACTAAAATGTCTAAATCTAAAGGCAATGGAGTAAGTGCTTCTTTAATGCTTACAAGATATGGCGCCGATGTACTGCGAATTTATATCATGTTTATGGGTCCGTTAGAAGATATTAAAATTTGGTGTGAAAAAGGTTTCAAAGGAATACAACGTTTTTTAAATAGAGTTTATCAAATGTTTTCTTTTTCAATGCCAAATGATTTTGAAATTTCTCTAAACGATATTTATCATCAAACCATTTTTCAAACAACCCAAGATTATGAAAAATTGAAATTCAATAAAGTTATTAGTCAATTAATGATTTTTGTTAATCAAATTTATAAACATCAAAAAATTGGGAAAAAACAAGCACAGACCTTTTTGCAACTATTAAATCCGATTGCTCCTCACTTGACAGAAGAAATTAATCAAACCATTTTGAAAAATAAAACCCAATTAGTTGCTTTAACTTGGCCTTCGTATGATAAAATCCATTTCGCAAAACTGAAAGTAAAAATTATTGTTCAAGTAAATAGTAAATTAAGAGCTGTTTTAGAACTTCCTTGTGATTTGTCTTCAGAACAAATTAAAACTCTAGCTTTGCAAGATTTAAAAGTTAATAAGTTTGTGTGCCATAAAAATATTCAAAATATGATTTATATTCCCAATAAATTATTAAATATTATTGTTAATTAATCAATATTAATTTTTTGTGGGTATTTTGTATTTTAATCAAAACCACTTTTAATTTTAACCTTAAATTTTGAAAATTATTTAAGCATCACTAATATTATTAAGCACTTTCACAAAATTTAAGAAAAAAGGTAAGTTAACATGAAATTAAATCAAAAAGGACTTTTAATAATTCTTTCAGGACCTTCAGGAGTTGGCAAAGCCACTGTGAGAAAAGCTTTGTTTGAAATGACTAATCATAATTTTGTGTATTCTGTTTCTGCTACTACCAGAAAACCGCGACCAGGTGAACAAGACGGTAAAGATTACCATTTTTTAACTAAAGAAGAATTTGAAAAAGGGATTGAAAACAATTGTTTTTTAGAATGGGCTAAATTTATTGACCATTATTATGGTACTCCTAAAAAGCAAATTCAAGATTTTTTAAAACAAGGAAAAGAAGTTTTTTTAGAAATTGAAGTTGAAGGAGCCACTCATTTAAGAAAAAAACGCATACCTAACACAGTTTTTATTTTTTTGGTTCCACCTGAAAAAAAAGATCTCTATGATCGTTTAAAAAAACGGGGCACCGAACAAGAAATAAATATTGCAAAACGAATTGCCAAAGCCAATAAAGAGTTTCGCTTAGCTCACAAATATGATTATATTGTAGTAAATGATGAAGTGGCTAATGCTGCTGACCGTATTATTGCAATTATTAGAGCAGAACACGCTAAAACAAAACGCAGTATTTATAATTATTTAAAAATATTGGAGGATAATGGTTATGCAGAATAATAGTAAACCAAATAAAAAAAAATACAATAAAGAAGGTTTGATCTATCCTTCAATTGATAAGTTATTGGATCACATTAATTCTAAATATAAATTAGTTCATATTGCAAGCAAAACTGCTCATGTGATAGAAGCTCAAAAAAAAGAACTGCCTGAACTTTTGTGTAATAAAGTAGTTGGTAAAGCTTTGGAAGAAATTATTAATGATAAAGTTAAATTTGTCTTTAAGTAATTAATATTTAGACTCTATTTCACAATTGATAAAATAAGTTAAATTACACAATATTATTTGTAATTTAACTATTTTTTTATAATTGTAATTCACTTTCTTTTTCTTTTTTCCACCATTTATTATTTTTAATCACATTTTTTAACTTTGCAAGTGAGGTAAAATTCATGAAAAAAACACATTTTCAACACATTTCAGTTCTAAAACAAGAAGCTATAGATTTTTTAAAGATCAAGCCTGAAGGTATTTATGTAGATGCCACATTGGGACAATGTGGGCATACTATAGAAATTGCAAATCTTTTGCAACAAGGGTTTTTATATTCTTTTGACCAAGATGTAGAAGCTTGCAAAAACGCCAAAAAAACCTTACCCCCACATTTGTCAATTGAAATAATTAATAGCAATTTTTCTAATTTAAAAGCCCAATTATCAGAACGAAATGTTTTTCAATTAGATGGTATTTTATTTGATTTGGGGCTATCTTCTTGTCAAATTGACAATCCCCAAAGAGGATTTAGTTATTTATATAATACTCCTTTAGATATGAGAATGAATATTAATCAAACAATTAATGCACAATATATTTTAAATAATTACTCCTTTGCAAAATTAAAAAATATTTTTAAGTTTTATGGTGAAGTTAAAAATGCTTCTTTGTTTACCTCAGAAATTATTAAACAAAGACCTTTACATACATCTTATGATTTGGTTGCCATCACTGATCGATTTTTCAACCACCAAAAAGGACATAGTGCTAAAAAAATATTTCAAGCATTGCGTATTGAAGTGAATCAAGAATTAGAATCCTTAAAACAAGCTTTGGAACAAAGTCTTTATTTGTTAAAACCCAATGCCAGGATAGTAGTTATTAGTTTTAATTCGTTAGAAGACAGAATTGTTAAGCATTTTTTTAAAAAACATAGTACTTTTGTTTTGCCTAAAAAATTGCCTATTACAATTAGGCCCCAAACTCCTTTAAGTATTGTTACTAAAAAAGCCTTTTTGCCAAGTAAAGAAGAAATGCAAAATAATTCGCGTAGTATTTCTGCTAAATTGAGGGTAGCTGTAAAAAATGGTTAGCGGTCTAAATAAATGAAATAGTTATCACATTTCCTTCTAAATATCACCTTTTCCCTCCCCAAACCCCTCTAATTTTGATAAAATATAATATGTGTTATGGCTTTTATTTACACATATTTTCAAGTTGTTTGACTCAACCAAAACATTAGATGGAGGTTTTTTGTGGTTAACACAAAAGCAAAAACACAAATTTTAATTAATGAAAAAAGAAATAGAAAATTTTTATTAGAAGGAAACTTATGGAAAGTAATTTTTTATTTTACCTTTCCTATCATTATTTATTGGATTTTTCAAAATGCATCAGATGCTATTGACCTTTTTATTTTAAAAAGAAATCAAATTTCAGATAATCAACTCACTTTTGTAAGTCGCGTACATATATTTAAAGGTATTCTTATTCCTTTTGGTATTTCTATTGCCACAGGAGGAGTTATTTTAGTAGGGCGTGCTTATGGACAAAATAATGTTAATAAAATGCACCTTTATTTGGCAAAAACTTTTGTTCTTTCTATTTTAACAGGATTTATTTTAGTTTTTTTATGCATTTTTGTTTTCCAAAGTTCCATTACAACTAATATTTTAAAAATTAGTCAAAATTCAATTGAAAACAATGAAGGTATTAAATATTATAATCTTATTATATTGTCACTTGTTTGTATTATTATAAATACAGTTTTTTTAAGTTTGGAACGCGCCAAAGGTAATAATAAAATTGCCCTTTTTTTAAATATTTTGAACGCTTCTTTTAAAATTATTTTTTCTTTTGTTCTTTTTCATTATTGGAATTCTTCCATGGTTTCTTTGGCTTTGGCTACTTTGATGTCTAACGGAATTGTTACTTTATTTGCTTTGTGGTTTTTATTTTTTGACAGCAAAAATCCCTTCCGTATTATTTTATCCAAAATCAGTTTTGATAAAGAATTTTTGAAAAAACTTTCCAAATTAGCTATTCCTGTTTGTGCTAGTATTAGTATTTATAGTGTTGGCAAATTAATTGTAAGTATCATCGTTAAAGAATGGTATGGCGATTCTCAAGGAATGAGTAGTTCTCAAATTGGAGCTAATTTAGCCTTAGCAGTAACTATTAATAATGTTTTTTATAATGCTCTTAATTCTTTTTCTGATTCCCAAAATGCTATTATATCTCAAAATTTAGGCCATAATAACCTTAATAGAGTCTTTGAAGCATTCAAAAAAATTATTTTTTGTATGTGTGTTTTGGCTTTAATAGGTTCTTTGATTAATATTTTTGGTTATAAGTTACTATTGCCATTATTTCATGGTAGTTCTTGGGAAAAGATTCCTAGTTTGGAACAAGATGCTTTCCGTACATTATTATTTTTTGAAACCACTAGTTTATGGTTATCGTGCGGTTCTATTATTATGTTTAATTTTTTATTAGCTTTTAAACGAGTAGGGCCTTCGGTTTATCTGAATTTTTTAAGAACTTTAATTCGTATTTTTTTTATTGTTCTTTTTTCCAAACACTTTTTAAATCAAGGTGTAATAGGAGTAGGTTTGAGTATTTTTCTTAGTAATTTTATTTGTTTTATTATTACATTATTAATTTTTGCAACTTTTTATCTTAAATTAAAACGTGATAAAACATTTGAACAAGATTAAATAATGCATATATTTTGTATATTGTAACAACTTTTATATTGATAATTATTTAATAATAAGAGATTTTATTTGATTATAATAAAATATTTCAAAAGAGTGTTGATTTTGAAAATATGCTTTGAAAATCTTAATATATAAATAAAAAACCACCCTAAAAGGGTGGTTTTTTTGTCTTTCTGTTGTTTTTTATAATGAAAGTTAACAAAAAAATTATTTATTAAAATATTTTTGATTAGTATTTTTTTCTTTTATTTTGGGATTTTTGGGGTTTTGTAAAAGTCTTAATCCATTTAAAATAACTAAAATTGTACTTCCTTCATGGCAAGTTACTGCCCAAGGTAAATTCATTTCTCCAAAAAGATTACAAAGATTTAAGATACAAACTACTACCATAGCAAAAATAATATTTTGCCAGATGATTTTTCGTAGTTTGACAGCTACTTTGTGAGTATAGATAATTTTTGATAAATCATTTTGCATTAAAACTGCATCTGCTACATCCATTGCCACATCAGTACCGTTTTGCATCGCAATTCCTACATCAGCAGCTGTAAGTGCAGGAGCATCATTAACACCATCACCTACCATTACTGTAGTGCCTTTTTCTTTTTGTAGTTCTTGAACTTTTTCTAGTTTGTCGGCAGGTAGCATATCTCCCCAAGCTGCTTTTAGATGAAGTTTTTTTTGTAAGATACAAGCGCTTTGTTGAGTATCTCCTGTCATTACTGCAGTATAGATGTTTTTATTATTTAAGTATTGAATTAAATAATAAGCTTGAGGACGCAATTTATCCAAAAGTGCTAAAGCCATAACAATGTTATTATTACAACTAAAATAAACGATGGTTTTGCCTTCTGATAAAAATTTTTCAGTTTGGGCTTGTAAAGATTCAGAGATTTTGGTTTTGGTAAAAGCAGTAGCTTTGGCAATTTTATAATGATTGTTTTGATAAAAAGCTTCAATACCGATGCCAACTGAGTTAGTAATTTCCATTTGGAGATGAGATTTTTGGTTGAAATGGTTTTTAATAGCTAGTGATAAAGGATGGTTGGATTTTTGTTCCATTCCTAATAATATATCTAAATATTTACGATACTTTTCTTCAGAGATTGCAGGTGCTACATAAACATCAGTTACTTGAGGTTTGCCTTCGGTAAGGGTGCCTGTTTTGTCGCATGCAAAAGCTTTGATTTCTGCCATTTTTTCCAAAGATCTTCCTTTTTTGAATAAAATTCCTTTTTTAGTAAGATTAGAAATAGCTGTAAGGGTGGAAGGAATGTCAGCGGCAGCTAGGGCACATGGAGAGGATACAGTTAAAAAAATCATTGTTTTGTGTAACCATGTGCTAAATTGGAAATTGGAATTAATGGTTCCAGTAAAATGTAGTATTCCTGCAAAACCAAGGACAACAACAACTATTGCCATAATTGTTTTTACATAAATCGGTTCTATTTTTTTAATTAAAGTAGCATTTTTGGAAATATTATTTTGAGTTTGGCTTACCAATCTTACAATTTGTGAAAAAACAGTCTTTTCATTAGTAGCTGTGACACGCATAACAAAATAGTTGCTGCCGTTAATTGTACTGCCGTAGACAAAATCGCCTGGTTGTTTGTCGCAAGGAATGCCTTCTCCTGTAATGTTAGCTTCGTTAATATTCGGGTTGCCTGAAATAATGACTCCGTCAGTAGGGATTTGGTCGCCTGGTAAAATTAAGACTAAATCATTTATTTTGAGTAGTTTGGAAGGAATAATTTCAGTACTGCCGTCTTCTTTTTGTAATCTTGCCTCCGCTACTTGAAGTTTTAAGAGATTTTGGATTTCTTTTTTACTTTTTGCCTCAACGTATTCTTCTAAAAAAGAAGCTCCTGAAAATATAACAATTAATAAAATGCCGTCGTTATAGTTTTGTAAATATAAAGCTCCTAGAGCAGCTAAAGTCATTAAAATATGAATGTTGGGGGTGAATTTTTTAAATTTGTAAGTATCTTGACAAGTTTTTATAAAGCCTTCTAAAATTACATGATAACCGATTAAAAATAAAAGTGCCAAAGAAACAAGGACTAATACTAATGTGTTGGTGTTCTTGTAGTAATGCAAATATAGAGCAAATAAAATATATAAAAATGTTCCTATAACAAAACAAATTAATGTTTTTTTATCTTTGTGTTCGTGATTGTGTATGGATGAAGAATTGCTGCAACAAGACAAATTTTTGTACCTCTTTGCTTAATTTTTTTGTATAAATATAATTGATAAATATTTTAGTAATTTAAAGTGTGTTTGTGATGATTGCGTTTAGTTTGGTTTTTTTAGCTTTTTTATTTTCAAAAGTTTTTGAATAAAATGGCGTTTCTAATTCAAAACATGTAAAAAAAATTCCAAAAAAATCTGGAATTTTTTAAAGGTAATAATTATTAATTTTCAGAATTTTGAGAAAAATCTTCTTCTTGTGGAGGGTTATCTAGCAAATCTTGGTATTTGGTTTTGATGCAGTTTTCAATTAGTTGACGGGTTTCTGAATTGATGGGATGAGCGATATCTCTAAAGTTGCCTTTGGAAGTTTTTCTACTTGGCATAGCAATAAATATGCCCCTTTCTCCTTCTATAATTCTGATGTCATTCACTACAAATTGGTTTTCAAAAGTGATTGAAGAAACTCCTCTTAATCTACTTTCACCGTTGATTTTTCTAACTTTTACATCGGTAACTTTCATTTCTTAAGCCTCCAGTTTTGCTTCATTTTATATTAAATGCTAAATTATTATTCATTATTTATTATTTATGTTTTGTGTAATGATATAAATTAAAAATAAAATATAAATAATTATTCGATGCAGTTAATATTTTAATGGTTTTTATTTTAAAAAAGATTAATATTTATATTTTTTTGATATTGATTTTTAATATCAGAAAAAAGGTAAAATTATTTCCTAATGAGCTTTTTGATTTATTTTAAATATGAAAAGTTTTATTATTTTACAACATATTAAAAAAAATAAACCATTTAACAGTTAATTTTTGAAAAGTTTCTAAAGTTACCTGTTCGGCTCTAATTTGTAAAGGGATGTGATGTTGTAAGAAAAAAGGAATGATGGTTTCTTTGGATAACAAAAATTGACAAGATAAGTTGTTGAGTAAAGTTTTTCTTTTTTGTTTAAAGGAATTTTTTACAAACTTGATAAATTGTTGCAAGAAAGTAGGACAAATGTTTTTATTTTTAGTAAGTTTGATAATAATACTGTCTACTTTGGGTGCAGGAAAAAACATATGTCTTTTAACTTCTTGGATTTTTTCAACACTAAATATAAATTGAATAATTACAGATAAAGCGTTATAATTTTGGTTATTGGGTTGAGCCAGTAAACGCATTCCTACTTCTTTTTGAATCATAATAGTAGCATTATTAATTTGAGGAGTATCAATAATTTTAAAAAGAATAGGTGAGGTAATATAATAAGGTAAGTTACCAATTAAACTTAATTGAGAGTTAGTACTAAAATAATGATCAAAATCTTTTAATAAATCTCTTTTTAAAAAATCATCATAAATTATATTAACATTGTCATGATTTTCAAAATTTAAAAAAGGTTTGAGAGTAGTATCAATTTCATATGCTAAAACATGTTTAGCTTGAGGGACAATAATTTTGGTTAAAGCACCTTTGCCAGGACCAATTTCTACAACATTTTTGTCTGTGATGGAAGCTTTAGTTACAATTTTGTTTAATAAATTAATATCTGTTAAAAAATTTTGACCGTATTTTTTTTTGGTTGTATGATGCATTTGTTTTCCTTAAATAAAATTGATATGAATGTTGGCTTTTTGGACTTGTAGTATATTAGCGAATTGGGGGAATTTGTTTGGGGTGTTTTCAGGTTTATAAAGGGCGATAAAAAAATTTATTATCTTGTTTAGGACTACTTTTTATTAAACTTTTAATAATAGGGGATGCTTCTTTAAGACTTTTAAGTCCTCCTTGAGATTTAATTAAGATTTTGGTTTCAAATTTAGGTTTATTTTCGGAATAAGCATTTTTAAAAGCAGCATTACTTGAAGTATAATATTTAATATAATCGGGGTTTTGGTTGTGATATTGTTGTTTAATGTGTGTAATTTGTTTTTGGTTTTGGTCGTTATCATCTAAAATGTGCCAAATACGTCTATTGAGAAAATCATTACATAAATTTTTTAAAATAGCATCCTTGCTATTTTGAAGATGTAGGATTAAACCATTCATATAATAATCATCAATTGCTAAGTATTTATCTAGTTCATTTTGATTGTTTACAAAATTATAAAAAGGTTGGATGTATAGGTCTACAGGATAGTTATTTTGTAGTAAATCAAATAAACGTTTACAAATTTTTTCTAAAATAGTGTTATAAGCTCTTACTTTAGGATGATAATACACTTGCCAGAACATATGATATCGGTTAATTAAATAATTTTCAATAGCAAAAACACCACTTTGTCTAAAAGCAATACATTTTTCGTTATTTTTGCTAGGTTGAGGCTCAATTATCATGCTACGCATTAAACGTGCTAAATCTATATGCCCATAAGTTGCACCTGTAAAATAAGAATCTCGTTCTAAATAATCTAATCTGTCAATATCAATTTGACTAGTTAAAATTTGTTCTATTAAGGGAAATTTCTTTGTTTTTTTAATTACACTAGCTACATCGTTTTTAAAATTAGGACTTATTTGGTCTAATAAAACTCTAATTTCTTTGTTATTTTTAATGATGCGTGCGCTTTGTGTTTCGTGGTTTATGCCAAATAAGGTTTCAAAAGAATGAGAATAAGCACCGTGTCCAATATCATGTAACAAAGAAGATACTAGTAAAATTAATTTTTGGGTTGTAGAAAAGTGTTTTTTAATATTTGTGATTTTTAAAAACCGTCTTGCAAGTTCATAAACACCTAAACTGTGTGTAAAACGAGAATGTTCTGCTCCATGAAAGACGATGTTAGTCCCGCTTAATTGTTTTATACGTCTTAATCTTTGAAAAACAGAAGTATCAATTAATTTTTCAATCAATTCGTATTCCAGATAAATATAACCGTAGATAGGGTCACGAAAAACTTCAGATCTGAGAAATTTTTTAAAAGATAGATTGGTTGTGTGCATTGATTTTATTGAGGATAATTTTTAATTAAATTTATTGGGTTTTTGTAATTTTTATCCTTATCCGTTTTACCTCCTTCTTGTTGTTTGTGTTTTTAAGAAGAGTTTTTATTGAGCGAAAGACACAAATGAAAGTAAATTTATGTCTTTCGTTCAATAAAAAAATAAATAACAATTATTTTATTTTTTTAGTTTTGCTAAGGGGTGAAAATAAATATAGGTTATAAGGTCTTTGTGGGTTAGTTGTAAGATCCTTATAACGCAAGAATTTAAGTTGAAAAAATTATTTCTTTATTTATTATTAATGTTTTATTTCAGTAATTTAACATTATCGCCATTTTTAAGTAAAAAAGCACTGCCGTCATCAGTATCCAAGTGGCATTCAAGTTTAAAATCGGCGTGTACTCTGCACAAAACTTGTTTTAAGATGCCAGGTTTAGTACCTTCAATTTCAATACTTACCATTTGTTTGTCATTAATACCAAAATTTTTTGCGTCTTGTATAGATAAATGAATGTGTCTGTTGGCAATAATAACACCTTCTTCAATGTCTACTTGACCTTTAGGACCTATTAAAGTAGCTTTTCCTGAATCTTTAATATCGCCTGAAGATCTAACAGGAGCTGTAAATCCGTGTCTTAAAGCATCACTTTGACTAATTTCTACTTGGTCAAAAGGTCTTGTGGGTCCTAAAATCCGAACTTGTGGAAGAATTTTGCCTGATGGACTCATAACATCAATTTTTTCTTGGGCTGCAAATTGTCCTGTTTGTTTAAGTGGTTTGAAAAAAGTGAGTTGATAATTTTTTTGCCCAAATAAAATATCAATTGTTTCTTGTGATAGGTGAGTGTGTCTTCCTGACATTCCTATTGGAATTTGATACATGTTTTTTATCTCCATTGTTTGCATTTACAGCTTTATTATAACATTTTTATTATAACATGTCTCTTATTTTCTACATATTTTAATTTTTTTATTAAATAATTGATAAAAAGTTTTGATGAATAAATAGTATATAATTTTTATTAATTTACTTTATTATAACATGGATTATTAGAAATATTCAAGGTAATATCATCTATAAGTTTTTTTCTAATATTTTATTTTGTATTGCCTTTATAAATTGATCCCAAAGATAAAATAGTATCACAAATGCAATTATTTTCTTTTAAAAGATATCACATATTTTGTACAAAAGAAAAATCCATATAACTTTCAGGTGCTAATTGAACAAAAGAAATAAAATGAGTGTCTTTTAATAATGTTTGAGATCTTTTCAATTTAAGCCCCAATAGAGGATTATCAACAATAGCATTAATTTTCCATTTAAATTTATATGTTTTTAGCGAGGTTTTCATAAAGTATTTGTTTGATAAATATGAAAATTATGATTATTTTCTGTACCATCAATTTGTATTTTTATTAGATTTTGCTTTCCATTATTATTTTTTTGTTATTTTCTCTTTGTAATGTAATAATATAAAATAAAAAATAACCACTACCGCATATAGGTTCATCAATGGTTTTTGGCTTTTGATTATCTGAGGTTGTAATTTTAGCTAATAAATGAGAAATTATTTTTGGGGTATAATATTTTCCTACACCTCCTTGATGGTTTGAAAATCTACCCAACAAATACATATAACAATCCTCTAAAATATCAATACATTTGCTATCATAAGGGTAAATATTATTAATTTTTTTGAATAAAATTTTTTAAAAATAATTTTCTATTTTGTGAATTGTGACCTATTGCATTATTAAATAATTTTATATCATTAAATAAAGTTTGAAAAATTTCTTTTGATTCTCAATTTCGTGAAGTTTTTTAAAAAGCTTGAAAAATGATTTTTCATTTTATCTAATTCCAAATCATTTTTTTAATATCTTGAATTCAAATATACCAGTAAAATTTTTGTTCTAAAAAAATCTTTGTTTTTTGGTAATGTATATTTTAAATTCTTTAGATTTTTTTTAATGTTTGTATGGTATTAGGGTCACTTTGAATTTCGCTTTTAAAAAATTTTTCATATCCAAAAGGAAATTATAATAAAAGTAAAAAAATAATCTTTTATTTTATTCAATCCTAAACCTTTTGATCTAACTTTGTTAGTTAATATTCCACAAATATTGAAAAGAATAGTTGGCAAATCCATAAACCATATGTTATGTTTTTATTATTTATAAATAAAATAAAAGGAGAATAATTAATATGGCGAAAAAATATAATCGTTCTTATTTTAGAAGTTTTAGCAACAGCAAAAAATGACTTTGAGTGGTTTTTTAAATATTGAGTTTTACCTACATTAGGTCTTATTATTCCTATTATTGTTTATTTTGCTTCAAAAGGTTATTTATTAATAGTTAAATAATAAAAAAGGAGATTTAAAATAATGACTTTAAGAACAATTTTAACACTTATTACTCTTGGCTGTATATTTGTTTGTGTTTTATATAAGTTTGGTGTTATTGCTCCTGATTCAACTAAAATAACATGGATTAAATAATATTTAAATGTATAAGAAATAATAAAAGATATAATTAATATGATTCATGAAGTTATTTTTGTAGGAAGTATTACCAAAAAAACCATAATTAATAAATACTAATAGTTGTGTTTATGTTGTTAACTTTATTTTAGCATTTAATGGTTTTTTTAAGTGTTGCTAGTGAAAATAAAATTAACTTTATCAAAAAAAACTTGTATTGTTTTTGGCAAACAAGCTGATAATTTAGTAAAATACGTTTCCAAAGTCGTTTTTTGAGGTGTGGAAGGAAGTATTATATTTGATAATGGTAAAAAAAGTAATCAAAATGAAATTCAATCAAAATATAGTAGCCTTAATTGTAGTTGGTGTAGAAGTTTTAGCATTATTAAAAAAGGTTGTTATGATGGTTTTGCAATAAAAACAAAACAAATAAAGTTGAGAACACTCAATCAACCGAACAAAAAATATCAGCATTATTGGCCAAAATTGAAACAGAAAAAGTAAAAACAACTCTTAAAGCTACTGTTAAAGAATTAGTAAAAGATTTACCCCAAATAAACAATTTACTAAAACAAAAAAGAAGCAGTATATACAACAACTTTAAAAACCACCAAAAAAGCTAAAAATGAGTTAAAAAGGTTTATCATTTTACCAAATAAAAAAATTATAAAAAATTAATTAGGTTAATGAGCTTACAAAATTTATTAAAAAAAGAGATAAAAATACGTTCTGGTTATTAAATGGAGTTCCTATTTTTGCTCAATGATTATGAGTTTGATTGTCAAGAAATTTATGGTAGACTAGTTATTTTTCTACAATGCATCATTAATTGTATTAAATTCAGATGTTAATATTGCTTTTGTTTTAATGCAAACTCTTAAATTTATAGATAAAAGACAAATAGAAGCAGCTCAATCTTTAGAATCGAATAAAAAAACTTTCTATTATGTTACTTGCCCACAAGCATTACAAAAATGATTTACTTTAGTATTAGCAAAATTTGTTACTAATGTGAAAGTTTATGCTTTCTTCGAATTAATGGCATTAATTGATATGCTGCCATTTGTTACAAATGATGCTATTAATTTTACATTAGATTTAGTTTCTCTATTTGTCATACTTTCTTTTTTTTAATGAGTTTTAATTCAATTTAGTAACATTTTAAGTAAATATTTAGAAAAAAATTAAATCCTGATTTAAAAAATATAGTTATTGTTTGAGAAATTAATTTAAGAATTAATATTTATTTCTTATCTTTTGGAAAATCTTTTATATTCAAATAGTTATAATTATATTCATTAATGTTAATTTTAATTGTTTTTATGCTATCATAAATAATAAAGTATTATTTTAAAAAAAATTTATAAATTATGCATATTA